>JAKSUM010000119.1 GCA_024409025.1 bacterium
ATAAATAAAAAGTTATATTGATGCAAGACGGTTCTTTTTATTTTGAAATCTTGACATATTTTAAAAATAATATATAATATACTAAAAAGCCGGAGTGGCGGAATAGGCAGACGCACGGGACTTAAAATCCCGGGGGATTAACATCTCGTATCGGTTCGACCCCGATCTTCGGTATAATGGAGTGTTGAAAAGCAGATTCGCTTGATTGAATCTGCTTTTTTTTCAAATATCATTATTTCAAAGGCAGAAAACAGGCTCGTTTTATGATAAAAATAAAAACTGCGGCATTTGCCTGCATGATATCTCTTCTATCTGTGGCTCCTTTATATGCCTCTGTGCCGGAGAATACGCCGGGAATGATAAGAGTCCACCTTTCAACGGCACAGTCGTTTACAATAGGTTCGCCGGGCTCTGATTTTACGGTTATTTATGGGGATGGGCAGAAAATAAAGCCTTCTTCGGATATAACTGTTTCTCTATCTGGATCTTCCATAGCTTTTTGCGGCAAAAAGACGGATGACATGATAAAGATAACCTCGTCATCGCATATATATATGAATGGCAAGCCCTATAGGGGCGACATTTTTGTCCTTAAGAATCAGTCGGGCAAATCAATATGGGCCATTAATAAGCTTTCCGTGGAAAATTACCTTTATGGCGTTGTCGGCAGCGAGATGCCTTCATCGTGGGCACTTGAGGCTCTTAAGGCACAGTCCGTTGCGGCAAGAACTTATGCGGCATCAAGAAAGAAGGCTCCCAAGAACGAGGCTTTTGATGTTTTTTCAACTGTTATGGATCAGGTCTATACAGGTGTCTCCGGAGAGTCTCCTTCTGTAGTTGAGGCTGTTACTGAGACTGCTGGTGAGATTCTTACTCATGGAGGGGAGCCTATCACGGCTTTCTTTTATTCCAGCTGCGGAGGCAGGACAAGCAACAATGTAAATGTGTTTGGAGAAGAGGATATTCCTTACCTTGTATCGAGGGACTGCCTTTACTGCAATAAATCGTCATCATGGAGCTATACGATAACGAGAAAAGAGCTTGAATCTATTCTTAAATCCAAGAAAATAATAACAGGCTCTCTGCTTAACATAAAGCAGGAGCTTATTGACGAGTCAGGGAGATCCTCAAAGATAAGGCTTATATGTTCTGACGGCGATAAAATCGTCAAAGGAGCCGATTTAAGGCTTATGATCGGTGCCGGAAAGCAGAAAAGCACCCTTTACAGGATAGAGCGTATGAAGATGCAGCCGGCTGACAAAAAGGCTCTTATGGCTATTGTCAAAAAGGATGCGGCGAAGAAGGCTGCTTCAAAGCCTGCCGCCTCTCCGATGAAGGATCCGAGGGATTTTGATGAGGATATGCTTCCTGATGAGGTTGTTCCTGATGAAGCCCCAAAGACTGCGGATAATGATAAGAAGGCAGAATGGGCATCACTTGACGCATATTCGGCATTTGTATTTTCCGGAACAGGCTGGGGACATGGCGTTGGCATGTGTCAGTGGGGGGCTGGAGGACTTGCAAAGCAGGGATATGATTACAGGAAGATTTTAGCCCACTATTATCCTGGGGCGTCTCTTGTGCAGATGGATTTTTAGTTTCAGACATAACATATTTTTTTAGGAGTTTTTATGAACGAAATAGTAGAATGTCTTCATCCTCTTGAAATATCTGCCCTTATCGCTTTCAGAAAAAGCGACAGATATTCAAACGAGGCTCTTGTTGAAGCGTCAGGACTTCCTGCCAACCAGCTTAGAACAGCTGTAGAATGGCTTCTTCTTAAGGAGCTTATAGTCTCTCATGAGACGGGCAGGGAAGAGATAGTATCCCTGACCGCCCCCGGAAGGGATATAGCTGACAACGGATTCCCCGAGTCTAAGCTTCTGGCAGCTCTTTCTGCCGCTCCAGATGGTATCGCCGTAAAGGACATTGCCTCTGCGTGCGGTCTTGAGCCTTCTGCTGTAGGGCCTGTTATGGGAGTCCTTAAAAAAGATGCCGCCATTGCTGTTGATAAGGGAAATGCAAAGATCCTGAATCCCTCTTATGCGGAATCTCTTGAGGAGAGGAGAAAAGTCTTCGCAAAGGTTGCTGCTGCCGAGAGAATTGATCTTACGGAGCTTTCCGAAGCCGAGGCTGCCGAAGTAAAGGCCGGATTTAAGAAGAGAAGCCCTGAAAAGGGATATTTCAGGATTGATGAAAAGGTTCTTCTTGACTTTGAAATAACCGAGAAGGGCAGAGAGATTCTGCCGCTTCTTAAGGTAAAGACCGTAATCAACCAGATAACGCCCCAGATTCTTTCTTCGGGAAAGTGGCGTGAGGCTGAGATTAGAAAATATGATATAAATCTTAATGCGCCCAAGCTTATAATCGGCAAGAAGCATCCTTACAGGCAGTTTCTTGAGGGCGTAAGAGGAAAGCTCGTAGGTCTTGGATTCAAGGAAATGACCGGACCTATAGTCGAGAGCGAGTTCTGGGATATGGACGCTCTCTTCATGCCTCAGTTCCATTCTGCAAGGAATATCCATGACGTCTACTTCGTGAAGGCCGACGGAAAAGCTGACATAAAGGAGCCTTTCCTTTCAAACGTAAGGTCCGTTCATGAGGAAGGCAAGTTTGGCAGCAGAGGATGGGGATACAATTTTGATCTCGAAAGGACGAAGAGGCTCATCCTCAGAAGTCAGGGCACTGCAATATCCGCAAGAAAGCTCGCATCAAATCCGGATAACCCTGGAAAGTATTTTGCTGTTGCAAGATGCTTCAGATATGATCAGATCGATGCTACACATGGAACCGACTTCTTTCAGGTAGAGGGAATCGCAGTTGACGAGAATATCAATTTCAGAAAGCTTCTCGGACTTCTTAAGCTCTTTGCTAAGGAGATAGCTCAGGCTGAAGAAATACGCTTCACTCCCGCATATTTCCCCTTCACGGAGCCTTCCGTGGAGATGCATGCAAAGCATCCCGTTCTCGGATGGATTGAGCTTGGAGGAGCCGGAATATTCAGAAAGGAAGTCACGCTTCCTCTCGGAGTTGAGTCTCCCGTAATCGCATGGGGACTTGGAATTGACAGGATGGCTATGGTTTCTCTCGGAATCAATGACATAAGACAGCTGTTCAGTCACGATCTGGAATTCATTAGAGACTCAAAGGTGGTGTAAATAATGCCCGGATATACATGTTCATGGAAAGAGCTTTCCAAAATGATTTCGCATGACGAAGTCACTCTTGATAATATAGAATATTACCTTGACTGCGTAAAGAGCGAATTTAAAGGTTACGACGAGGAAAAGGACGAGCTTAAGCTTGAGAATAATGACACAAACAGGCCTGACCTGTGGTCTCTTGAAGGAACTGCAAGACAGATTCTATCTGTCCATTTCGGCAGGTCCTTTGACTATGACTTCTTTGAAAAATCCCCTGAGGAATCTCATAGGATAATTGTTGACGGGAAGCTTTCTTCCGTAAGGCCCTTTATTGGCGGTTTTGCTGTCAGCGGCATTGAGGTTTCCGATTCTCTTCTTGCACAGCTTATACAGGCTCAGGAGAAGCTGTGCGATAATTTCGGAAGAAAGAGGGAGCTTATTGCTATAGGAGTCTATGATTCTTCACAGATTCAGTTCCCTATTCATTACAATGCTGCAGATCCTGACAATACTAGGTTCATGCCTCTTGGATTCGAGGAGCAGATGTCCCTCAGGGAAATTATAGAGAAGCATCCAAAGGGAATCCAGTACGGAAAGATCGTAGCCGGATTTGAAAGAATGCCTGTTCTTATGGACGACAAGGGAGCAGTCCTTTCATTCCCGCCGGTAATCAACAGCAATGACCTTGGAAAGGTCAAGATCGGTGATAAGTGTCTCTTTGTTGAGGTTACTGGAACAGACAAGGAAGCCGTTATTCTTGCTGTTAACATTATGGCTGCGAATATCGCTGACCATGGCGGAATAATATCTCCTTTCACTGTTGAATATGCTGATTCCAAGGAAGTCGCTCCCAGACGCTTTAATGACAAAATCTCAGTTTCTTCCGAGTTCGCTGAAAAGCTTTCCGGCTGCAGCGTTTCTCCTGAAGAGCTTGAGAGGCTTCTCATAAGAATGGGACATAAGACTGAAAGAAAGGGAAACGAGGTTGTATGTATTCCTGCTCCTTACAGGAGAGATGTTCTTCATATGTCTGATCTCGTTGAGGATTACTGCATAGGGCTCGGATATAACAATATAGAGCCTCAGATGCTCGACAGCGTTACAGTAGCCTCGGAATCTGCCGTTTCCCTTGAGGAAAAGACTATAAGGGAGCTTCTTGTTGGAATGAATTTCCAGGAGGTTATGACATATATCCTCAATTCAAAGGAAAATCAGCTGACGAAGATGAGGCTTGACGAGGAAATAGTCGAAATCGGCAATCCCATGACCGAGACTTACGGCGTTGTAAGGAAGTCCATACTTCCTATACTTCTTGAGATTGAATCAAAGAATCCGAGAGCCGAATATCCACACAGAATTTTCGAAACGGGAGAGACTGCGGAAATCAACAGGGCTCTTGCCGAATATTCTGAGACAAAGCATAAGGTTGCCGCCCTCATTTCCCATGGAAATGCCAATTTTTCCGAGCTCAGCAGCATTCTGCAGGCCGTGATGTATTATCTTGGCAGGGATTATGTGCTTGTTCCTGCAGAACATCCTTCCTTTATTGCCGGAAGATGCGGATATATAATGCATGACGGAAAGAATATAGGCGTTATTGGAGAAGTACATCCTGAGGTTCTTGAAAACTGGTCTATAACGATGCCATGCGCAGGATTTGAAATAACTCTTTAGCGTTTCAAGAAAATTCAACGGTCCGCTTCATAGGCGGACCTTTTTTTATATGAGGTATTTTATGATTAGAAAAATTATAAAGATAGACAGTGAAAAATGTACGGGCTGCGGAGCATGCGTTTCCGCATGTCATGAAGGCGCGATTAAGATGAATAACGGAAAGGCGTTCCTTGCTTTGGAGCATCATTGTGACGGTCTTGGAGACTGTCTTCCTGCATGCCCTTCCGGAGCCATCTCATTTGAGGAGAGGGAGGCTCCGGCATTGGTCAGTCTGGCGGTTTTGCCTGTGCGCAGCACATTGAACTTG
>JAKSUM010000012.1 GCA_024409025.1 bacterium
GGATTCTCCTATATGTCTGCGCAGTATTTCGCAGGCTTTATATGCGATTGATTCTTCCTTTATTGCTTCATGACCCAAATAAGGTATCTCGTTGTTGTCTATTTTTTGTACAAAATCATTCTGGAGGCTCTCATTGAGGGTTTCAAGCTGCCTTATCTGCTCTATAAGTCCTTCCTTTTCGCTGAGTATGAATTTTATCGTGTCCTCTGTCTTTTTAAGCTGCTTCTGGAGGCGGAGGATTTCTATTGCGGATGTTTCCTTCTGGAGGAAGTACTCCTTTGCCTTGTTCCTTGCTTCATCAAGCTCTTCGCTTCTTATTTTCAGCTCTTTTCTCGAGATTTCGAGGTACATGTCTTTTTCCCAGAGCTCTTTTTCCAGCTCTTCATTTCTCTTTTTCGTCATGTCCTCTTCCTCAGTAGCCTTGTTAAGGCTTTCCATAGCCTGTTTTTCAAATGTATCTATGGCTTTTTTTGCTGTCGCTATCTGATCTTCGGCGTCTATAAGCTGGAAGGCAAGCTCGGTATTCTTTTCCGAAAGGACGAGGTTCTGGGACTTGAGGCTTATATTTGCCTTTTCGAGATCATGGGCGATTTTGAAAATTTCGCTGTTTGAATTTTCTGATGTGCTTGAATCGGCCTCGAGGCTTTTTATTTTTTCCTGAAGGCTTTTTATTTTTCCTGATACGCTTCCTAAAAGAGTCGCTTCGTCAGAGATTATTTTTTCAGGGGTGAGATATTCTGCTCCGGACTTTTCCTCGAATGATACGTCAAAAAGGAATCCGCTTCCGGTATCCATTATATCATTTATGGCGCATATGCCGAAAAGCTGGGCTCCGGCTGAAAGTATTATTCCCTTGAAGAAGGATTTTATATCTCCTATATTGTCTGCTTTTTCTGTTGGAGACAGCGCTATCATTGACGATTTGCCGTCAGTTTTGACGTCAGCCACATAGTCATATATTCCTGCAGTCTTGCTGATTATTTCGGAAAAGCTCTCTTCGGGCTGCATCCCAGTATTTCCGTTATGCAGAGCGTCTGTTCCTGTCAGTATGCCGAGGTATTTGATATTCCCGGATATTTCTCTTTGGGGATAATATGTCTCTATAAAAGAGAATATGTCGTTCATGACTCTTTTTAGCATGGACTTTGTTATGTTGTCTGTCATTGGGTTTGGCTCCTGTCTTTTTATTGCAAAGGAATTTATTCTGATTTTAAAGAATAATTTCTAATTAAGCATTTTTTCGGTTTTTGAGGTTATAATGGATTATAAAATTCTTGCAGAGCTTATAATCATATCTGCAATAGCTATTCCTGTGGTATTATTATGCAGAAAAATGAAAATACCGGTCATTGTCGGTTTTTTGCTGTCAGGAATTATTATAAACCCTTCTGCTGCTTTTTTCAAGAATATATTAAGTACTGAAAGAATTGACATTCTTGCAGAGCTTGGAGTAATTTGCCTTCTTTTTTCTATAGGCCTTGAATTTTCACTGAAGCAGATTAATGATATGAAAAAGCCTCTCCTTATAGGAGGAACATGCCAAGTTGCGTTTACTATCGCGGGAATTGCTGCATTTGTCCATTTTGTCTCGGGCATGACATGGAATGTGGCCATATTCTACGGATGCGTAATATCTCTTAGCAGCACTGCGCTCGTTCTGTCCTTTCTGCAGGCAAAGGGGGATATATCAAAGCCTTATGGTAGAAATTCCATGATGATACTAATATATCAGGATATAGCTTCCGTCGTCATGGTTATTTTGTGCCCTCTTCTTGAAAACGGTTCCGCAGCAGGCGGTCCAATCGGCGGTATTTTAATAAACCTTGCTTTAAAATTCTTAATTATTATTGCAATATCCTTTGTCGCTTTCAAATGGATTGTCCCGAAGCTCCTTTATAATGTGGCAAAAACTCAGAGCCGCGAGCTTTTCCTTATGGCTATCATGCTTGTATTTCTGTCTTTTGTCGCAATAAGCGGCGCCCTTGGCATATCCCTTGCTCTTGGCGCATTTATAGCCGGAGTAATAATTGCTGAATCTCCTTACAATCACAGGGCTCTGGGGGTTGTAACATCTTTTAAGGATATATTTACCAGCATTTTTTTTGTGTCGATAGGAATAATGCTCGATTTCCGCCTTGCCGTGGCAAATATCGGCTCCATAACCGTTATTGTTGCCTTGTGCCTTGTTTTGAAGGCTATTATCGGCTCTTTAGCCGTTAGTGTTCTTAAATGCACTCCTAAGACCGCTATTCTTACCGGCATCGCATTATGTCAGATAGGGGAATTTGCTTTTGTTCTTTTTAAGATGGGATATGGGATTAATCTTATTAATAAGTCGGATCTGAACATTATGCTTGCCTCTGCCATAATGACGATGATTCTGACTCCGTTTATTCTTCAGGCTGCGCCTAAGATATATGATTTTGTCGCAAGATATTTGAAGCTTGACATTTCTGAAGCTTCGGAACAGAATGAAGACGACTGTCTTTCATCCCATGTTATTATTGTTGGCTTCGGAATCGCAGGAAGAAGGGTCGCTTTTGGAGCAAAGATGGCTGGACTGCCTTACTGCGTTATCGAGTCAAATCCTGACACTGTAAAAACGGAAGCATCTAAGGGAGTCAGGATACTTTATGGCGATGCCGCGCAGGAGGCTGTTCTCGAACATGCTGGCGTAAAGCGCGCTTCAATAGCTGCTATTACTATGCCTGAGACTGAAGCTACAAAAATTATTGCAGAACAGATAAGAAGAATGAATTCTAATATTAATATTATTGCAAGGGCGCAATTTGAAAAGGGAATAGACGCTATTGTTGATGCGGGTGCAACATCGGCGGTTTCTGATGAAAAGGAGGCGTCCTTCGGAATGCTTGCCCAAATTCTTAAGGATTCTATGGTTGAGAGGGGCAGGATAAGAGAGATTATGCATGAGCAGTCTAAGAAGGCGGCTGATTCTCTCGATTTGGCGATTGGCCAGTCCATAACAAAGCAGTTCCTTTCTGACGGGCTCGCATATGTAAAGATTCTGAAAGGCTCGCCTCTTGCAGGCAAATCTCTTGCAGGCTGCGATTTGAGAAAGAAGTATGGCATTATAGCTGCTGCAATAGATAAGGGAGGCGGACAGGCGGAGGTTCCGAATCCTGATGAGATAATAAAGCCCGGCTATAATATTCTTTTTATAGGGGCAAGAGAAAAAATTAAAGGATTTATGAATGACAATGGTGTAAAAAAAATGAATGGCGCAGATGACCTGCATGCCTGCGACAGAAGCTGATTTTTTTTTGAAAGGACGTATTTATGCTTAATATAGGGTGCCATCTCTCCTCTTCAGGAGGTTTTTGCGAAATGGGTAAAAGGGCTCTTTCCATAGATGCCGGCACATTCGCTTGTTTTTTGAGAAATCCAAGGGGAGGGGATGCAAAGCCTGTCAAGGCTGATGACATTGAAAGCTTCATGATTATGAAGAAAGAGCATTCCTTTGGTCCTCTTGTTGCCCATTCCCCTTATACTATGAATGCCTGCTCTGCCGACCCGTCAATAAGGGATTTTGCCCTGAGGGTTATGAAGGAGGATATTCGGATTATGGATTTGATTCCAGGAAATTATTATAATTTCCATCCGGGATCACATGTTAAGCAGGGAGTTGATATCGGAATCGGCTTTATTGCCGGAATGCTTAATGATGCTCTTTTTGATGAGCAGAGCACTATAGTCCTTCTTGAAACAATGTCAGGAAAGGGAAGCGAGATTGGCAGAAGCTTTGAGGAGCTCAGGAGGATAATTGATTCCGTTAATCTGAAAAACAAGATAGGCGTATGCTTTGACACATGCCATGTCTGGGATGCCGGATATGATATTGTTGGAAATCTTGACGGGGTTCTTGATGAATTTGACAGGGTTATTGGTATTGAATATCTGAAGGCTGTGCATCTTAATGACAGCATGAATACCTGTGGTTCACATAAGGACAGGCATGCCAAGATAGGCGAGGGGCATATAGGCCTTGAAGCTATTGTCAGGACCGTATGTCATCCGGCTCTTAAAAATCTGCCTTTCATTCTTGAGACTCCGAATGACATGGATGGCTATGCATCGGAGATAAGGCTTCTTAAATCACGCTCTATTTGATATTCTTTGATATTCTTGCTCTTCCTGTGATCCCCGGAATCTGGCCACGTCCTATGCAGATGCTTATCGCTTCATGGTATGAAATACCCATGAATTCCGATTCTTGGTCTTTCCTGTCTATGGCAAGCTCCGTTTCGCCATCGGATATTACGGCTGTTTCAGCGAGGGGGCTCATTGGCATAGGAAAATCTGTAATTGAATTTAGTGTTATTCTTTTTATTCGGCCGAAGGTAAGCTCTTCGGCTGTTTCATTTATCTCCTTCCATTCACCCTTTTCTTTGTCCAATTCATGGATTAGCTTTGTTTTTCTGCAGGGACCGTTGGGGCTCAGGCCTATCATAAGCTCTGCATCTGATGCGCTCATGCTTCCGCATTGTCCTTGTGAGGAATCCGTAATTACGCATATGTGATGCATTGAAAGGTTCTGGCACATGGAGCAGAAATATGCGCATCCTGTTTCTGCAGAATTTTCGCTGTGTTCTTTGGGCATTTCCGAAGAGAATGATATTTTTATTTTTATATCGGATGATCTGCAGAATTTTCGCAGCTCTTCCTCAACCTTTTTCGCATACGACTCTATCTCTTCTGCTGTTCCGATCTCTGATTCCGGAAAATCCATGCTTATGTTTTTTTCTTTGCGCAGGAATGATATTATTTTCTTTCTTAGAGCGCTTTCATATTTTGTTTCAAGGCATAGGGAGAAGGCGTCGTATACTGCGGTAACCGCTTCCCCTTCAAGCTTTGGAGGTA
This sequence comes from bacterium, assembly GCA_024409025.1. Lineage (GTDB taxonomy): Bacteria > Vulcanimicrobiota > CADAWZ01 > CADAWZ01 > CADAWZ01 > JAKSUM01. The sequence goes on from JAKSUM010000012.1 coordinate 4,879, forward strand.
ATTTCGGATTTATTCTTGCATCTATAAAAAAAGAAGCCTTTCCTGAGGGGACGGCTTCCATTATATTGTCCGGCATTTTATTTGCTAAAGCTTTCTGCTGCCTTCTGAAATTCGGGGGCATATTTGCCCATCAGGCTTTTAGAGGTTGCGCATGTCATTATGTACATGCTGTTGTCTGCAATTATTCCATACTGGCAGAATTGGGCTTTGCCTTTATTCATGGAGTATTTGAGCACGAATGCCGGGTAGTCATTTATTTTTATTGTTTTTGATTCGGTAACGTCAAATCTGCTCATTTTGAGCTGCTTTGTTATGACTCCCTCTGCTTGTCTATATCTGCGCTTTTTTTGTCCAGCTTCTGGCTTGCAAGAGTTATATTGCTTTTTTTGTCGGAATAAGTGGCGCTCCCTGGATATGACAGGTATTTGTCGTTCTGGTATTCTTTTGATAAGACAATCTTATATCCGTTTGCTATCTGTATTTCCTGCTGCGCATATGCCGGAAGCGCAAGTATTATGAATGCTGCTGCTAAAATGGCAGTTATTATTGCTCTTTTCATATTTGTCCTTTTATATTTGTTTAGAGCCTTAACAGGCTCATCTGGTTAATATTTTGCTGTTGTTTAATTCTATATTCTTCGCCTCTTTCCTTCACTGAGAGGCAATTGGATTCTTTTGGCGAAATAAAGGCAGATATATTTTTTAGGGGTTTCTATGAGCAGGGATAATGAATTTTTTGAACATGAGGAGCCTGAGGTTTGCTCTGTCGGAAGAAGCGGAGACTATATTTTCAAGACATTATGTCTTATTCAGGCTGGAGTGCTTGCTGTCGCCGTAATATGGGGGCTTTTCCGAAAGGTTTATTTTTGGAATAATGTCAGGCTTGATTCGGGATTGCTTTGGGGAGTTGCCGCTGCTATTTTCCTTTCAGTATGCTCTTGCTTAATGTATGCTTTCAGAAAGCATATTCCTTTTATGAATTATGATTGGATAATGGAAGAGTGCTATAAGCCGATGTTCGGCAGGCTGTCGCTGGCACAGATAGCGGTTGCGTCTGTTCTTTCAGGAGTTTGCGAGGAGGCTTTGTTCAGAGGCGTTATGATGCAGGAATGGGGCGCTTTTGCCTCATCCGTTATATTTGGCGCATGTCACTTAGGTGACAAGAGGCTTATTGCTTCTTCTGTATGGATAGCAGCTGCCGGATATGGTTTTTCCTTAATATTCGGTCATACGGGAAATCTTGGCGCATGCATGATTGCGCATTGCATGAATAATTTTATTTCCTTCCTATTTGTAATGCGTCTTTCCGGAAGGCTTAGGCTTCTTTAATTTTTTTCAAGGTGAAGGATTTTTTTTGAATAGGATTGAATAGTGTAGAATAAACAAAATGTTGTAATTCTTGCGGGGACGCATCCTTGTTTTCGGAGCGGTTCCGCATTGCGGAGGGTATGCTTATTATGATAAAATGTCCTTTCTGCGGCGCTGAAAATCAGGAAGGCTCGGCTTATTGCGAAGACTGTGGGGAAAAGCTGTTTGTACAGAACGGTGCAGAGCCTGCTGCCGTTTCTGCGGTTCCTGCCGGCGGCATTGTCGCGCAGCTTACTATTGACGGAATGAATTTTCCTCTTTCAAGAGCCTGTAATAGCATAGGAAGAAGAAGCCCGGCTGACGGAGTTTATCCTGACATAGATCTTACTGATTTCGATCTTGATTCATACATATCTCGCAGACATGCCCAGATAATAAGAGAAGGCGATGATTACTTCTTTGAAGAGCTCGGCAGCTCGAACGGAAGCTATGTTAATGGAGAATTTATGGTAAGAGGCACGCGCTGCCCTCTGAAGAACGGAGATATAATCAAGCTGGGAAAAACCGAGGTTATTTTTGTGATTATGTAAGCGTTTAGTGAATAGGCGGATAAAATCCGCCTATTTTTTTTGTCTGATTCTCTGAAAATATATTTTTAGAGGCATTTGCAGGAATAGACATGGTCATGACGAATTTTTTTAAAATTGTCTGGATCTGCCGGAAAAATTTCACTTGGAACGGCCGTTCCGGTAATTTTGGCAGAATTCAGGAACCATATAAGGCAGATACGCTGATGGGCTAAATGCCCGACAGGCGTAAAAAATACCGATGGACAATCGGAAATCTACGCTCATGGAGAAAGTGTAAGCCGGGTACTATTCTTCGGAATAGGTACGCTGTTTTCGTTGAAGTGGGAATCCCTTGGCTTTAGCTATGGGGAGTGTCAATGGTTTCTCCTCTTAGCTTTAGAGGCTTTAATCAGAATATTATGGCGGACGATTTATTCATAAAATCTAATGAAGATTCATCAATTAAGCCTCCCAAGCACAGCAATTCAGTATTTTCCGACATTGAAATGTCACGCTGGAAGGACTATCTCGGAGATATAATAACCGATACGCTATGGCTTCTCGGTTCGCGTGATAAGACTGATACGCATGCCGGTGATTATCATGGTAATTTTGTTCCTCAGATTGCATATCAGGTCATAACAAGATATACAAAGCGGGGAGACACTGTCCTTGATCTGTTCAGTGGCATGGGGACGACAATGATTGAATGCTGTCATCTCGGGAGAAACGGCATAGGAGTGGAGCTGAATCCTGATGTGGTAAAAGCAAGCTCTGCCAGAATTGCCATGTCTGATAATCCGTTCGGAGTGAAGACCAGTCTTATAAACGGCGATTCCGCATCGGAAGGCATTGTTGCCCGTGTGTTAAAAAAATGCAGTGAATATGGCTGCAGGAGTGTCCAGCATGTAGTTCTGCATCCGCCTTATTGGGATATAATCAAGTTCAATAAGGATGAGAGGGATCTTGCATGCTCTTCCACATGTGATGAATTTCTTGAAAAGTTCGAAAAAGTAGCGGTAAATGCCTATAGGCTTCTTGATGACGGTCGCTTTATGACTCTTGTTATTGGTGACAAATATGCCAAGGGCGAGCTTGTTCCGCTCGCTTTTGAATGTATGAACGTATGCCGTAAGGTTGGATTCAGGCTGAAGGCTATAAATGTCAAGGATATTCAGGGAAATGAGAGAGGCAAGGGCAGGCAGGGGAATCTTTGGAAATACCGAGCCCTTAAACAGGGATTTTATCTCTTCAAACACGAATATATTATAATATTCAGGAAATGATTTTTGTTGAATCATGCGGCCGGCACGGCTGGAAGTTATCTTCCTGGCCGCCGGTCGTTTATTTTTGAAAGGGGACAATGATGGAAATCAAATCTGTTGACGATATCCTTAAATTCGCTTCAGACTGCCCTTCGGCAAGAATGGCGGTTGCCGCTCCGGAAGACGATGCTTCTCTTGAGGCCGTTAAGACAGCTGTTGAAAGAGGAATTGTTACAGCTGTCTTTACTGGCTGCAGGCATAAGATAGAAGCGGCAATGAAGAGGCTTGGTATGACGTTTGAAAATATCGATATTGTCGACGCTGACGGATATGAGGACGCCTCTTCAAAAGCCGTTTCTCTTGTTAAAAACGGCGATGCCCAATTACTTATGAAGGGTACTGTGCATACGGATCAGATTTTAAGGGCTGTTCTTGACAAGAATAACGGTCTTAGGACTGGAGCTCTGCTTAGCCATGCCCTTATATTTAACCATGAAAAGCTTTCAAAGCCGGTTGTTCTGACTGATGCTGCGATGAATATAGCTCCCGATCTTTCCCAGAAGGTAGGCATCCTGAAAAATGCGGCTCATCTTATGAAAGTAGTGTTTGGAAAGGAAACATGTAAGGCGGCGATACTTGCAGCTCTTGAGACTGTCAATCCTAAGATGCAGGCTACTCTTGATGCCGCATATATATCAAAAATGTCCCAGCGGGGACAGATTCCTGGAGTAATTGCTGACGGGCCTCTTGCTCTTGACAATGCTCTTTTCGCTGAGGCTGCCAGAACGAAAGGTATAGATTCTCCTGTGGCTGGAGATGCCGATATTCTTCTTGTTCCGTTTATTGAATGCGGCAATGTTCTTTATAAGTCTCTTACGCTTCTTGCTGGGATAAATGCCGCCGGAGTTATATGCGGAGCGGCTGCACCCGTTGTTCTGACATCGAGAGCTGACGATATGCGCCTTAAGCTTAATTCCATTGCTTTGGGTGCGGCTGCCGCCGACAGAGGCTACGGGAAAATAAGATCATGAATAATTCCGTCTTATATATCAAGGGCTGTGTAAAAAACGGGTTTGGAGCCGTTGGCTGCATAATATGCGACGCATGGGGAAGGGTCGTCAGAAAAGAATCCCTTTTCATAGGCGAATCGGAACCGTCGAGAGTTGACTTTACAGCTCTGCTCTCAGGTCTCGAGTGCGTTGCTGAAGCCGGATATTCGTCCGTAAAGATAATGACTGATAATGAGGGCCTTGTAAGGGCAATGACAAGACCTTCAAAGATGATAAGCCCTGATATAGCTTCGCTTATAAACGATATCAGGGAGGTTGCCGAGGGAATCTCCTTTGAGTTCATGTATGTCCATCCTTCACGGAACAGGGATGCTGAGGCTCTCGCTGTTTCCGCCCTTGAAGCAGGTATTAAGGAATTCAGGGAACAGCAGGAGAATGAGGAGAGAAAGAGGGCTGAGTTCAAGGCCAAGGCAGAGGCGGAAAGGCTTGCTAAAAGGAAGGCCGATAATAAAACGGACTCCTCAAGGCTGGCCGCAGTAGCAGCATTCAGGAGGGCGATGCTATTTGACGATATCGCAGCTCCAAGGACAGAACGTAAGAAAAAAATTTCGTCTTCTTCGAAAAATGACGATCTTATCGCTGAAGAGCGTGAGGAAAGACAGATATCCGCTGGGGGAGTCGTATATAAAAAGGAAGGCGGAAAGATTCTTGTATGCCTTATAAGCAAGAAAAACGGGAGGATATGGGCTTTGCCTAAGGGAAGGGTGCTTCCTGGCGAAGATCTTCAGGATACCGCCAGAAGGGAAATTGCCGAGGAAACAGGCCACCTTACGCATGTCTCGGATATTCTTGATGAAATATCGTACTATTTTTATGTGAAAGAGGAAAGCGTTCTTTACCATAAGACCGTTTATTTCTTTCTGCTGCCACTTCTTCAGGAGGATTTCTGTCAGCCTGACGGAGAGGCGGACAGCATTGTATGGATGCCTCCGGGAGATGCATACAAGAAGCTTACATATATAAACGAAAAAGAGGTTATGAAGAAGGCTCAGAAAATATTTTCTCTTCTTAGATAATAGAAAAAATCCGGATGAAAGAATCCGGATTTTTTGTTTTTTAATCGCAGTCGTTCTGCTCCTCTTCTTCGTTTTTTTTCTGTTTTACATGTACTTCGTCGATTATGAATTCAGAGAGACGAGCAATGCCTGCTCCAAGCACATTGAGAACCGTGCTTGCGTTCCATATGTAAATGTATCCGGGTGAAAGCGCTCCGAAGAGATTGCCGCCGACGACCCATGCTACTATGCAGAATGAGAGAAAAAGATCGATAGCGACGCCTATTCCATGTATTTTGTCCGCATATTTGATTTTATTTTCAATAACAGCCAGAATGCAGACGTTTTTAGGATACTTTCCACTGATTATTACTGACATGAGCGCATTGAAATTCAGAAGAAAATCTATTGCCGCCCATATTATGAACAGGTAGAAAAAAAATATTCCTGCAGGAGAGCCGCCACTTAAATTTTTTATTGCATCTCCTGCAAGAAATTTGTATGCCGCGAAGGGAAAACCTACACTGACAACGCTTAGTATGTTGTAAAAATGCTTTATGAAAAATTTTCTTGCTTTTATCATTTCATGGTTACTGTAAAGGATGCCGGCAGCGATCTCTTTCCATCGCTGTCCATAGCGCTGACATAAAATTTAAATTTCATATTGACAATCGGGACCTTGATAGGAAACCCGTAATGAACTTTGAAATACCCTTTGTCATCTGATGCCGTCTCTATCGCTCCTGGAACAGAGCCCAAAGCGCTTTTGCTTGATGATGCGAAAGGGTTCATGCCGCCGATGCTTGCTGCTGGGGCTATAAACACCTTTACGTTTGGTCTTGTCCTTCCTTGAATATCAAAATAAAGATCGGTTTTTGAATCATTTTCCGGAGATATTATTCTTACCTTGAAAAAATATGCCGATACTGTAATCGGGTTTGTGGCTGATGCCTCTGCAGAGCCTGACAGTGATTCGTATGATGCTTTCAGAATACCGTTTTTCAGCCGATCTCCATATTTTATTTTATATGTCCCTTTATATTTTCCTGTCTCATATTCGTACATATCTGTTTCAAACAGAGGATTGTTTCCTGCTTTCAGTGTCGCCTTTCCTCCCGACGGAGCCGTAAGGACTGCCTCTATTTCGTCCCCCTCTTCAAATGGCTCGTTTTTATGATTATATTCGAGGTTCAGATCCGAGGCTGTTATTTTTTTTATTGAATGGCATTCATCCCTGTATGGCTCTTCAGAGCCAAATGAGGCGGTTACTGATAATAATATTATTGCTAAGGCGGTGGCTGCTGTTTTTATTGGGCTTGGCATAATACTCTCCTTTGCTTGCAATATCAAATTTTGCAGGATTATTCTTTTTATGATAGAAAACATTCAGACGGATTTATTCTATTGCTTTTTGAAAAATAAAACAATATGCTTTAAAGAAAAAGCTCAGGATATATGCAGTTTGATTATGTGATAAAAAATAAATAATGAGGTGTTTATGGAAAGAAGAGTTGTCGTTACAGGTATCAGCGTACTTTCCTGCGTCGGAAATGATATAGATACGTTCTGGAAAGCCGTAACTGACGGAAAATCCGGAATAGCCCATGTTGAATCTTTTGATACTGAGAAATATTCAGTGAAGATAGGCGGGGA
>JAKSUM010000120.1 GCA_024409025.1 bacterium
ATGGAGTCGAGATTTTCCTCTGTCTCTTTTTTGCTGAGGCCGAGTATTGCGGCGTTCGTATATATGTTTTCCCTTCCTGTAAAATCCGGATGAAAGCCTGCTCCAAGAGATATCAGGCAGGAAAGCCTGCCGTTTACCTTTACTGTTCCTGATGTCGGATAAAGTATGCCTGCTATGATTGACAGAAGCGTGCTTTTTCCGCAGCCGTTATGTCCAATCAGCGCAATAGATTCACCTTTTTTTATTGACAGGTTTACATTTTTTAGAGCATGGAAGGGGGTGTATTCGTTTGAGCACAGGTTCAGGATCTGTTCTTTTATTGTTTTGGGCCTGTCCTTGAATACTCTAAAGTCCTTAGATACGTTTTTTATTTCTATGGCGTTTTCAAGATTGTCCATATCAGAGATCCTCTGCAAATGTTTTTTCCATCTTTCTGAATATAGCCATTCCCACGACAAATGCTATTATTGCTTCTGCCGCCGATATGAGAATGCTTGCAGGATCAGGCGGAGCGCCATAGAAGAATGCCGCTCTATAGCCGTTTATGATTCCTGTCATAGGATTTATTATTGTAAGAAGTATCCTTGGATAAACTTCCATTCCTAAAATAGATGCTGTTTCCGGAAGCATATCAAGCTTGAACAGTATAGGGGTAAAGTAGAACCATGCCATTGTTATAAGGCCTACAATCTGTTTTGTATCCCTAAAACGCACGTTTATTGCTGATATTGCAAAGCTTATCCCCGTCTGATATAGGAATTGCAGCACAAGCACTACAGGAAAGAATAGAATCCATCTGTTAAACGGAAGATGCGTGATAAACATTGCCGCTATAAGTATTGGCACGCAGTAAATAAAATCTATCGTATATGTCAGGGATATGGAGATTGGCAGTATTATCCTTGGAAAATAGACTTTTTTTACAAGGCTTGAATTGTCGACAACGCTTGTCATGCCGCTGTTTAATGTTGATGAAAAATTAGCCCATGGAAGCAGAGCTATAAAAAGCAGCATTGTATAGTTTGGTATCTGGACTCTGAATACTACCTGGAATACGAATGCGTATATAAGGAGCTGCATAAGCGGATTTATGAATGTCCAGAGAAATCCGAGGAAGGAGCCCTTATATCTGGCCTTCAGGCTCTTTCTTACCAGGCTGAACAGCAGCTCTCTGTATTTATATAGCTCTTGTAATGTCTTTATCATATTTCAGGCTTTCATTTTTTCTTATTTTTTTTATGGAAATCATACCATCCGTAGAGTTCGTTCTGAAGAGGAACCTTCAGCTCCTGATCCACATATATTTCAAAATGGGGAGGAGTCAGGTTGTTATACATGCCCAATGCCGTCACTGTAGATTGTTCCTGCGTATGATAGCATTTCCATGTTACTGTTCCAAGAGCGTCTCCAGGCTGGACTCTGTAGGTTTTTACCTTATCTTTTGTTATTCCTGTATATTCAGGAGGAGCGGATTCGGGTGTCTTTCCTGCCTGTTCGGAGGGTTTTGAACCATTATCCAGATCTCCGAGCTCTATGCCTTCCCTTTCCTCAGGAGTAAGCAGCTTTTTCTCGAGATATGCCACGCGCGCCGAAAGCTTTTTTATGCTGGCTTTGTCCGAGCCGCCTCCATGAAATATATTCAGAAGCACAATAAGAGCCAGAAGTCCGAAAATCACGTAATCCTTTACGGATATGCGGCTTAATTCCTGTATGTTTGCCAGTATTTTTTCATAGCTCCGCTCAATGAATTTTGATTTCAGAATCTCTTCCCTTGACATTCTTTCATCATTTTCATCAATTTGTCTTTTGTCCATATGGCCCCTAATTTTATATTATTCCCTGCAGATTTTCAACAGAAGGCTCTATAAGAATCGGGCTTCCTGCCGCCTTGAGCGCTGAGTCTATATCCTTCAGGCCGTTTCCTGTTGCAAGGCAGACGGCTGTCTCATTCTCCTTGAGAATTCCTGAAGCGGCAAGCTTTTCAAATCCGGCTATTGATGTGGCTCCTGCAGGCTCGGTGAACACTCCCGTTGTCTCTGCCGCTGTTCTTATTGCCTCAAGTATTTTTTCATCGCTTACTTCGATGCATACGCCCTTTGATTCTATTACGGCCTTTACAGCTCCTATTCCGTCTCTGGGCAGATCTACGGATATGCTGTCAGCAATTGTGCTTGCTTCTATGTTTACGATTTTTATGTCGCTGATGGAGCTTGCCTCTATGCTCTTCTTTACGGCATTGCTTTTTTCGGACTGTACTGCGCAGAGCTTTGGAAGCCTGTCCGTAAGTCCTGTTCTGTAAAGATCAAGGAAGCCTTTCCATATGCCGCTTATGATGTTGCCGTCTCCCACGGGAACTATAACCCAATCAGGAACCTCCCAGCCCATCTGCTCGCATATTTCCATTGAACAGCTTTTTTTGCCTTCTCTCGTCAGGGGATTGTAGCCCGTATTTCTATTGAACCATCCGTATTTTTCGCATGCGTCATGACAGAGATCGAATGCCTGATCGTATGTTCCGTTGACTGCGATTACCTTTGCCCCGTAAAGCAGAAGCTGGGCGATTTTTGCCTTTGGCGCCTTGCAAGGTACGAATATTACCGGCGATATGCCTACTGATGCGCAAAGACAGGCCATTGACGAGCCGGCATTGCCTGTAGATGCTCCGGCTATTCTCTTGGCTTTTCTTTCTATTGCGGCAGAGAGGGCTATGCTTCCTGCCCTGTCCTTGAATGAGCCGCTTGGATTTCTTCCTTCATCCTTTATCCAGACCTTTTCATGCCCGAATTTTCTTCCAAGTCTCTCTGCTTTGTAAAGCGGCGTCCAGCCGGCCTGCAGGGGCGTTCTCATTGTCCCGTTTTCAAGAGGATAGAGCGCCGAATATCTCCAGAGGCTCATATCAGTGTTATCGGCAAGCGATTTTCTGTTTATTGCTTTTGCGGCTTCGGCATAGTCATATATTATTTCAAGATTCTGTCCGCATTTTTCACATACATAGACAGTCTCGTTATTACGATATTCTTTTTCATGGCCGCATGCCATGCATTTGTAAGCTCTTGCAAAACTCATTGTGTTCTCCGCTGTAAAATTACTGAAGCCCTGCCGACGGCGCGGAAGGGCTCCGTTTTCTTCTCAGTTTATTTTGTTATGTGCGTGCCAGTTTTTCCCTCGACGGCATCCTTTATATGGGCGGGATCCGCTATGATTGCTTTCTCTCCGCCGTTTTCTATGAATGATATGGCGGCTTTAATCTTGGGCAGCATGCTTCCGGGCTTGAAATGCCCTTCTTCCATATATTTTTTAAGCTCGTCTATTGTTACGGAGTCAAGCTCCTTCTGATCCGGCTTTCCGTAATTAAGGCGTACCTTCTCTACGGCTGTCGATATGATGAATACATTGCTGCTGATTCTTGCTGAAAGAAGCGCTGATGCATAGTCTTTATCGATTACGGCCGCTGTGCCTTCAAGCTCTCCCTGCTCATTGCGTACGACGGGTATTCCGCCTCCGCCGGTGCATATTACGATGAAGCCTTCATTTATAAGCGTTTTTACTGCGTCTTCCTCGACGATTTCGACAGGCATAGGTGATGCTACGACTCTTCTGTAGCCTCTTCCTGCGTCTTCAGTCATGATCCATCCGTCTTTCTTTCTTTCCTCTGCCTCTTCTGCCGTGTAGAAAGCGCCTATGGGCTTTGTGGGGTTCTTGAATGCCGGATCGTCCTTGCTTACGATTACCTGTGTTACTACTGTAACTGCTTTTTTGTCAATGCCCCTCTTTTTCATTATGTTTCCGAGGGCCTGCTGGAAATTGTATCCGAGAGCTCCCTGAGTATCAGCTCCGCAGGAATCCAACGGTACCTCATGCAGAACATTTCTTGCCATCTCTGAGCGTAGGAGTATGAATCCGACCTGAGGGCCGTTTCCATGTGTTATTACAACATTGTATCCTTTCTCTATGAGATCGGCTATATGCTCGCATGACTGCCAGGCTGCTTTATACTGATCCTGTACTGACTGGTGGGCTTTGTCCTTTATAAGGGAATTGCCTCCCAATGCTATTACGGCGAGTTTGCTCATTGTTTTATTTCCTCCCTGTGTTTTAAGCTTTTCTAATAAAGCTTGTGTCCGATGAACTGAGCCTCATTGGAGCCTCCTGAAGGCGCCATGTTCTTTAGCATAAGGCTTAGCTCGTTAGGCTCTTCCGCATATGCAAGAGCTGTTTCTTCTGTTATGATTCCTTCTTTTATTCTTGTAAGGAAGGACTGGTTGAAGGTGACCATTCCTTCGGTGCTGCCTTCCTTCATATAGTCGTATATTTCATGATGCTGTCCGGCTCTTATGAGGCTGGCAATTGTCGGCGTTACGAAAAGCAGTTCCGGAATAAGGACTCTTTTTTCCATATCGCTTGACAGTATGAGCTTGTGTGACAGTATTCCGCAGAGCGTTTCGGATATTGTTGCGCATACTGACATTCTGTCTGCCGGAGGGAACAGGTCGACAATCCTTCCTATCGTCTGTATGGCGTTAGGGGAGTGGAGGGTTGAGATGACGAAGTGTCCGGTCTCGGCCGCCTTTAATGCCTGACTGACGGTTTCCGCGTCTCTAAGCTCTCCAAGGATTATGACGTCGGGATCCTGTCTGAGAGCGGCCCTCATTCCTTCATTATATGATATGGTGTCGATACCGACCTCTCTCTGGGATATTATGCAGCCTTTGTCCTCAAATACATATTCTATTGGATCTTCCAGAGTTATGATATGGTATTTGAGATTGTTGTTCATGTATTCCACCATGCCGGCCATGGATGTTGACTTACCGCTTCCTGTTGGGCCTGTGAGAAGGAAAAGTCCGCTGGTGAATGACAGGGCCTGTTTTATTGACGGAGGTATGCCAAGCTCGTCAAGCGACGGTATTGCGCTTTTAACCAGCCTGAAGGATCCTGAAATTTTGCCTTTCTGCAGGTATACGTTTGTTCTGAATCTTCCCTGTTCTTTTTGGAACGAGAAGTCAGCCTCCTTTCCATGCGAAAGCTCTTTTATCTGTTTTTTTGTAAGAAGCGGAAGAAGAAGCCTTTTCGTGTCGTTCTCTGTAAGAGGCTGT
>JAKSUM010000121.1 GCA_024409025.1 bacterium
GGGGAGGGTGAGAATCCTGGGGCCTCTATCTGTAAGAGCCACAGTATGTTCGAAATGCGCCGACTTCTTGCCGTCAGCTGTTATAACCGTCCATCCGTCATCCAGAAAAATGACATCATAAACACCGGCATTTATCATCGGCTCGATTGCGAGCACCAGCCCCTTTTTAAGTGCCATGCCTCTTCCGGCCTTCCCGAAATTAGGAACCGACGGATCTTCGTGCATAGCTCTTCCGATTCCGTGTCCGACAAGATCTCTAACAACAGAGAAACCGCGTCCTTCGGCATATTCCTGCACAGCATGCGATATGTCTCCGAGACGGTTTCCTTCAACGAACTGGGCGATTCCTTTATAAAGAGCCTCTTTTGTCGTATTCAGAAGCTTCAAATCTTCAGGATCCGGATTGTCTCCAACAAGGACGCTAAGGGCTGAATCAGAACAATGGCCCTTGTAGAACGCTCCCATATCAAAGCTGACCAGATCGCCTTTTTTAATTTTTCTCTTGCCGGGGATTCCATGAACGACCTGCTCATTTATCGAAACAGTAATCGTTTTAGGATAGCCGTTATAATTTTTGAAAGCGGGAACCGCTCCCATTTTTTTTATCATAGATTCAGCCATTCTGTCAAGATCATTCACGCAAATTCCTTCCTGACAATTTTTAGCAAGTTCCTGAAGGACAGCTGCCGTAATAGTGCCAGAATGACGCATCCACTTTATATCATCATCGGATTTAAGATTAACCATTAAAAAACGCTTCTTTCCTGTCAATCCGTTTTGCAGAGAGCCTTTCAAAAAGGCTGTTTCAAACATCTGCCGATAAAGTATATCTTTTTTTTAATAATGAGTCAAGATCATTCGAAAAAAAAATTACCTGTTTTATAATTCAAAAACAAACGCATAAAAGGAAGAAATAAAAAGATACAGAAGATAGACAGATTATAATCATATATTAAATCGCAGGCATAAAATAATGAAAATAACAATAAACGGAATTCAATACGATTCAGCGGAAGGCATGACGATCCTTGAAGCTGCGGAAAAATCAGCGGACATAAAGATACCGGCCTTATGCCATGACAGCAGGACATCACATACAGCCTCCTGCTTCCTCTGCTGCGTTGAAGACGCATCGACAGGAAAGCTCCTGCCGGCATGCTCGTCTGAAATAAAAGAAGGCATGTCTATACTGACAGACTCACCGTCAGTAATTAAATCAAGAAAAGAATGCCTTTCGCTTCTTCTCTCAGAACACTGCGGAAACTGCGTAAGCCCATGCTCGGCAGCATGCCCTGCCGGAATAGACGTGCAGGGATACCTGTCGCTTGCAAAGGAAGGAAAATTTTCGGAAGCCCTTGAGCTTATAACAGAAAGGAATCCCCTTCCCTCGGTATGCGGCAGGGTATGCGTAAAATTCTGTGAAAAGAAATGCCGCAGAAGACTCATAGACGCATCCGTAGCAATAAATGCCGTAAAAAGAACATCAGCCGACTGCGGAAAAAGAATAATTTCCGCAGCAAAAGGGAAAAAAGGCAAAGCCGCAGTAATAGGCGGAGGACCTGCTGGGCTTTCTTTTGCATTCTACGCATCAAAAGAAGGCTACGAAACGACAATATTCGAGGCAATGCCAAAAGCCGGAGGCCTGCTTAGATACGGTATCCCCTCTTACAGGCTTCCAAGGCGCATACTTGACATGGAAATATCGGAGATAGAAAAAGCCGGAGTCAATATAAAGACAGGGACAAGAGTCGGCACGGACATATCTTTTGAAGAAATAAGAAAAAGCCATGATATCGTATTCATAGCTTCAGGAGCCTGGAAGCCCTCCCCGGCCGGAATGGAAAACGAAAATGCAGGAAACGTGACAGACGCAATAAACTTCCTGTCAAAAACAGAGCTCGGGGAAATAAAGGAGCTTAAGGGTAAAGCCGTCATAATAGGAGGAGGCAACAGCGCAATGGATGCGGCAAGGACTGCCGTAAGGCTGGGCGCTGAAGAGACAGCCGTCCTTTACAGAAGAACCAAGGAGGATATGCCGGCAGATCCCGAGGAGATTGAGGATGCGGAAAAAGAGGGCGTGAAATTCATCTTCCTTGCATCTCCCAAGAAAGCGATTACAGGAGAAGACGGAAGCATAAAATCCCTTGAATGTATAAGAATGAAACAGGGAGAAATGGATTCCAAGGGCAGAAGAAGCGTTTCGGCAGAAGAAAACTCCGAATTTATAATAGAATGCTCCCATGTAATAGTCGCAGCAGGCCAAAAATGCGCTCCGGACTTTCTTAAAGGCTACGAAAATATTCTTGACAGAGGCAGAATTATAACCGAAGGGGCATCGCAGAAGACATCCGAAGACGGCATTTATGCCGGCGGTGACGCAGTAAGCGGGCCTGCTACAGTAATAGAGGCGATAGCGGCCGGAAGAAGGGCCGTATTCGGAGACGACAGAAAAAAAGGAGTATCCTTCTGCATAGGGACCGGCACATTCGAGAAATCGAACGCCTGCCGTTCAAACAGGGCTGAAGCCAAAAAGCTGCCTCCGGAAACGGCATCAAAATCATTTGAAGAGGCAGAGGAAAGCCTAAGCAGACTTGAAGCCTCTGAAGAATGCTCAAGATGCCTTAAATGCGGATGCGGCGCATATGACAAATGCCTGCTGCGCAAGTATTCTGAAGAATATGGAGCATTATCATCGAAAAATCCTGAAGATACTGGAAAAAAGCAAATGACAGAAGAACTGGGAAGCGAATATATAATATTTGATCCGGCAAAGTGCATACTCTGCCAAAAATGCATAAAGACCTGCGAAAGAGCCTCTGGAAGATACATACCCGGCCTTATAAACAGAGGATATGACTCTGTAATAGGGTTCGGCGGCGGAAAGAAGCTTTCGGAAACAGAATGCATATCATGCGGAAACTGTGCCGACTCATGCCCTGCCGGAGCTCTTCAGAATGCAGGAGCAAAGCCATATTCAAAAGAATCTGCCGGCACCTGCATACTCTGCGGCGGACTCTGCGACATAAAGATAAAGAGCGGATACGGTCATGTTTCCGTCACGTCAGCAAGAAATTCCGAAAATCCGTATTCGGACTACATATGCAAAAGAGGAAGAAACGAGCTTCCATCATATTTTATGGAAAAGAAGCCGATGGAGGGCTCTTGCGATGTCTCCTATAAAAGAGCGGTCGAAGCTGCCGCAGAAGCAATAATGGCAGAAGGGGACGAATCGGCAATAGGAATTTTCGTATCCTCATATCTGTCGGACAGGGAAGCATATGCAGCAGTCAAGCTTGGAAAAGGAATCATAGGGACAGACTGTGTCATTCCATTCGATCTGGCCGAGGAAAGGGAATTTTCCTCAAAAAAGGCGCTAATTCCGATTCAGGCAGGGGCAGGAATAGAGGAAATCAAAAATTCGGATCTAATATTCGCAGTATCAGGCAATATAGAAAAAACATGCCATAAAGCAGCGACAGCAATAAGAGAGGCTGTACTTGGAGGAGCAAGGCTTATATGCATAGGAACAGCAGAAGAAGGTCTGGAAAAATTTTCCGCTGCAGAGCTTGACTATGACATACCTGAAGAAGTAATAAAGCTTCTCGGGAATGATGATGAGACAATCGCCATGTTCAAAGAGAGAGGGACCAAGATAACAGCAGTATGTCCGGCATCCCATCTCGAATGCGCAAACAGCCTCGCGCTTCTTCTTAAGAAATGCAACTCCCTCAGCGGAGAAGGGAAAGGACTGGTCATAGTAAACAGCGGAGCAAACACCTCCGGAGCAATAAGGATGGGCGCCTTCCCAGGACTTCTCCCAGGAGGACTCGGATATGACAACAAGAGGGCGGCGGAAATATACCTCAAGAGCTGGAAGCGCGAAGCCCTTCCTGAAGAATGCAAAGGCAAAAGCTCAATAAGGACAGGAATATTCATTGGAGAAATGCCTTCAAAGGGAATGTTCAGAAAGCTTGAAAAGACGATACTTATATCGGCATCAGCTCCGACGGAAGACAATATGCCCGATGTATTCATCCCATTCAGTCTCACAGAAGGGATTATGACAGGTCCTGACGGCAGAAAGAGAGCCTCAAAGAACGCAGATAATGACGGCAGCAAAGCCCTAACGTCAGTCCTTGCGGATATCGCTGACGCCCTTGGCAAGAACAATGCCTCAATAATGAGAATCGAAGACAAGTTTGAAAGACATGCGTTAAGCGGAAATATCATAGTTTATAACGCAAAAGAGTAAAAAAACGCCCCTTTTTAGGGGCGTTTTTTTTACTCTCAAATATCATGCTTACTGACTGCAGCGGGCAAATCCGAATGCGAAAAGCATTTTATCCTTATGTAAAACAAAGAAAAAAGCCTGAAGACATTTGTCTTCAGGCATATCTTTAACAGCAAAACGCCTATTAAACGCCAACACGTCATTTCCAGATTTTCCTTGAAGGATCTATCCTCCTAACATTTTCACCGTAAATCGTCTTAAAATCATTCTTCATGGAGACTGGAATCCATCCGTATCTTCGGCATGCATCCTTCATCGACGATTCAAGCCTCTGATTGGCAAATTCCCTTTCATTGTCATCCGCAATAAGGCAGAATGCCAGGCTCTTATATTTATTCCCGAACACCGCATAATTAAGCATTGAGGAATCGCCCATTGTGTTTCCGAAAGCAAGAACAGGTTTTCTTCCAATCTCGCGGACAATATTTGAGACTTTAGAGATATAGGTGTTCTTGCGGATAAAATGACCTCTGCAAACCCTGTCGCCTTCCTGCAGGATATAATAAAGGTCATCCTTTTTATTACCGGAGGCAATATATTCGAATTCGGCGCCAATGCATTTTGACGGATCTATGATGCCTTTAAGCAGAGTTCTCAATATCTGCCTGTCGGTGCCTGACACCACATAGACATCAAACTTCCTACTGCGCAGATACGAGACAACCTCCACCATCGGCAGATAAAAAGCCTCAGAATGCTTCATATTAGTAAAATTCAAAGACGGCCTTGATATAAATCCGCTCACATATGCGTCATAATCCTCAAGAGGCATGCCATAGAA
>JAKSUM010000122.1 GCA_024409025.1 bacterium
TTCCTTCTTTTGCAGTACTTGCAATTACTATTCTTGTCTGAGATTCAGACATGCCTTCCTTTATTCTAATGACTTTTTCACGACTATTAAAATAGCCATTAGCATTTGCCATTTCTTCAAAACCCACTGAACAGGGGGTTATTCCTTTAAGGATTTCAAACAGAGATTTAAAATCCTTGCAAGAATCTACCAATTCCCGCATGCACGGATTTTTTAATTCTGCTCCTTCCGTTTGGCTTATGTCAAATACGGAGACAGTCTTATAATACACCATAGTATTATTTTCATCATCTTCCTCTTCTTTTTTCTTATAAATCACGGGGGCTATTATCCGAATGGCCTTTTCCCCCTTTTTTACATGACGGTTAAGAGCCTGCCACGTATTGTACCCCGCAACCCGTGTTGCTGACGGGCACTGATATGCAATTAAAACAACATTTCCATAACTATATTCATGGAACATAGCCATGTTTTTTAAATACCGTTTATATTTGTTGTCTTCAAAAAGGGCTTTTACGCCCTCTTCTATGGCCTCTATGGCCTTATTTATGTTTTCCCTTTTTTCGGTATATTTTGTCATTTTTTTTATCCTCCGTTGTGTTTGATGCCTTATAAATAGAGCCTGTAATTTCGGAGGGCAAAGAGGCAATGGTCTGACAATTCTTGTCCCAAGGCAGTTGTATTTCGGCGTATCTTTGCCGTTCATGCGTATGCGTACATGCACGCATATGGGCGTACGGGATTGAGCCTCTATAATGTAAGATACGCGGGTTCATAATTTTTCTTTAGCCTATATATACTGGCTTTATAGCCAGAAATATATTTTTTATGGCGGAGGATATTATGGATTTTTACTTTGCTGATTATGAGGGGGATATTGATATTAAAAGCCTTGCTCTTGATAACGATGAAGAATTTGAGATATTATTTGATGATTTGACTGAAGAAGATAAAGATAAGGTAATTAAATATATTATTTATCTTAGTATGCAGGATTTACGGTATTGATAAATCTAATTAAAAGCCTTATAATGATTAGGCACAATTTTTTTTCTAAGGGGGGTATAATGTCTGCAAAGGAGTATCTTGCGGCCATGCGTACTTCAGCCCTTCTTTATGAAGCAAAGAGGGCTGAGCTGGACGATATAATAAAGCTTGCTGCACCATCGGGGCTTAAAATTTCGGATTATGAGACCGAGAGGGTGCAGACCAGCAGGGTTAATGACGCTACCGTAGCCATTAACAGGCTTTGCAATTACATTGAACAGCTCCAGCAGGATTTGTGCGATTTGCTGACATATAGAAAAAAAGCTCTCAATCTGATTAACAGGATTCCTTCAGGAGAGCTGCAGCTGATTCTCTTCTACAGATACTTTAGGATTCTTTCATGGGCGGATATCGCTGAAAGATTCAATGCCTCTGTTGACTGGATGTACAGACTGCACGGAAAAGCACTTACTGCTTTTGCCGAACTGTATGATGCGGAAGATATGCACGAATACGAGCAGGAGACATATCCGAATATTTAATTTTACCTTTGCGGATTTTCCGAACCTGTAGTGAAAGACATGAAAAAAGAGCCTCCGATATAGAAGGCTCTTTTTTTTTTACCCATTAGGTGCGGAGTACCAGAAAATCTTTACCCATATGACAGGCGTATCTTGATTTTAAACCACTATGAATTTCCGACAGGGCTTCAGAGGCTGCTACACGGTTTGTTGTTATACGAATGTAAAGACGATTGGATACATAGTAGATAGGTTCCAAAGGAAAAAGCTTTGCACGGCGGAGGATTAAGCCTTCTTTTTCTGATGACGCTGGATCTATAGAGAGGTAAAGATAATCATTTTCACGAAGACGATGACGCCGAGACCAAGACAGTACGGAAGATAAATCCTCTACATTTATCGATACCGTCAGGCCATTGGGAACAGAGCATGTGCTTTCACATGATAACAGCTCGCCAGCAGAACAGGACAGGATTGATGACAGGCGGATTAGCGTTTCTACGCTTATTCCAGCTCCGTGTTCTATATCGGATATGAAGCCTCCACTTATGATTTTTGAGTAACGCTCACGGTATATACGGGCTACCTGATTCTGGGACATTCCTCTTAAAAGGCGGATTTCCCGTATTCTTTTGCCTATTTCGTTCATCTTTTATAATCCTTTTTCTCACTTGAGTATTGTAAATTATATAAATTCGTGGTATATTATTTCTTATATTTGTAAAGTTTTTCCTATCTGTTTTAGTTATTATTTTAATAGGGGGATTATGATTTTTGAAGAAGTGGCTTGAGTATTCCAATGATAGGATGGATTTGTTTTTGCAGACTTATTTCGTTGAGGAAGCGGAACATGCTAATAACAGGGGGAATGTATTTGATGCCCCTGTCTATGCGGTGCTTGAGGATAAATATTCTTTTGTTTATCTTGTCGCAAGATTTGAGGATTTCTGTGCGGAACCCATGTTTTTAGGCTTTGAAAGACCTAAGAAGGTTTCAGCCTTCTTTACTTCCGAAACTCTTACATATAGCAAGAGGGTAAAGGTTTCTGAGAATGACGAGGATTATGAAGAGTGCAGGAATAAAGGCTGGAAAACCAGAGTGAAACAATTTACTAAACCGAATCCTGCTTATTGTGGAGATGACAGAAGTCGGTTTATGAGCTCTTATGAAAGATGTGCCTATCCGTATGTCTCCGGAGATCAGTTTGTCATTATCTCGGATACCAAGATTATTGCTTCGTTTGACGGGAAGATTCGCAATTTTGAAAATCTTGAGGAAAGTACCATTGATAGGGATTTTAGTGTCTGTTACGAAGGTTCTTTTGATATTAGGCGACTGAAGGAGCCTAAGACTGTATGGGAAATTATATCAGGCAGAAAAGAAAAGTTTAATCCCGATGCCGATTGGTTTATTACTGACGAAGGCAAAAAGAAAGAATTTATCCGATTTACGCAGTTTGATGTCGACAGGATTTTTAATGTGCTGCCGGGTGATAAAAGAAAGAATACTGTGGCGTATCTTCCAATAGCAAGACCTGACATTATTGGAATGAATGAATTCATGAGAATTATGCTTGCGGCGTATAAGGAAAATAAGGGGGGAGATGCCATAAGGTGGACTGACGACCTTGAGCTTCGCCTTCGTTCAGGGGATGTCTGGTATCCGGGCAGGCCGAGCCGGAGATATGCAAGACTGCTTAAAGCTTCCAAGCGTTGCATAGAGCTTTTTTATAATCCGCCTGTAAAGCTCAGACCTGACAGCGGCATTAGGCAGGAAGTCCGAAAAGCCAAATGGGAAAGCTGGTATCGTCCGATAAGAACTCCTGAAGAAATACAAAAAATGAAGGACGATGAAGAGGCTGAAAGGCTTGAAGAGCAGAGAAAGGCTGAGGCTTTGAAGCGTGAAGAAGAGGCGAGGATTGAAGAGCAGAGAAAGGCTGAGTCTTTGAAGCGTGAAGAAGAGGCGAGGCTTGAAGAACAGAGAAGGGCGGAGACTTTGAAGCTGTCACCGGCGGAACAGAAACGCAGGACGCTCAGTCTTATTGCATCAGCGAGAAAGAATAAAAGCCTTATTCCGCAGATAAGTGCTAAGTCCATGGAAAGAATTATCTCTACGGCTCAGTTTAGATATGAGGAAATACTGCGTTATCGTTTTGAGCATCCTGAATGGATACGCCGGAATATAGTAAATAAATTAATCCGTACAATCAGAATTTGTGCAAGACAGACTCTTTTTGCTTTGAGGAGGATGGGGTTAATATATTTGCCCGAGTCGGTTTTTAAGGCCGCGGAGAGGGAAAGATACCGCTCTGAGAGAGATGAATTTAAGAATCATCAGGAAGATTATATGAGATATAACGGGTATTATTTCCCTATAGATGAGGTGATTAAGAGAAACGGCTTGGAGCTTAAATACGAAGAACAGGTACGGGCTGCTATGGACGGCGAATCAAAAAAGAAGCGCAATATGTCGTTCGTGATTGAGTCTTCAAAGAATCTGGAGGAACATCTTCGGCAGTGTGCCGTTCCTCTTGCCGAGCTCAGACCGATTACTGATTTTATATGGGGTCTGAATAAGAACTGGTGGTACCTGCTTTTAGACAGATACGCCCAGTTAGAGAGTGACGACATGATTGACTTTATGGAAGACCAGCTTTATAGGCATCTGTTTGAAAATTGCAAATTAGATTTACACCCTGAGTATTATGTGGCTCCGGATTCATCCATTATATCTGAATGGCGGGAATATGTATCAGATAATTTGTGGGCTGACGCCACAAAGAGCATGCCAAGGGTAATGTTTGATTTTTTGAATTCCAAGGGGCTTGTCGAAGAGCTTGTCGAAGATTTTGTTGGTGATTATAGGACTTTCTATAAAGGCTTTCTATCCGGCATTGAGAAGAATATAGAGGATTTGGATGATTATTTTTCAAGAGCTTTAGGTTTGGAGCTTGCAGGGGATTATGACATAAAATGCTGGCGAATCTAATTTGATAAGCGGTATAAAAAGCAATAAATATATGTAAAGGAGACAGGAAATTTATGGGCTTATTGACAGGAGATGTGTTCTGGAGTAATGCGGCTGAAAGATGTAGCGCCCTTAAATCCGTTGCTAAGAAATATTTAATTGAAGACTACAGCGGGTTTAATGAGTATTGTGGGGAAGATGATTTTTTGGTTTTAGCGTCAGGAGTGGACTCGGAATATGACAACCCTGAAGCCGAAGAGCGTGAATATATAAGATTCATTTCCAACATGAAATATGTAGATGCGGAATCAGATCCACGCTTTGATGTGACTGCTCCCGTAATATACCGTATTCTAACGCCGGAGCAAAGACTCAAAGTCAATGAGATAATTGAGGAATTCAAGTCCGAGCATGGCGAATACCACGATTATACGGCCCTTATGAAAAATGATGAGGGGTTTGATTATGACGGCTTTACCGATGACGAGCTTATAGTATTTAATGAATCCGTTGACAGTTTATATCTTTCGATTTATGACCAAGAGG
>JAKSUM010000123.1 GCA_024409025.1 bacterium
GATTTTTTTAAAAAACACTTGACAAAATTTATTTTTCTGCTATAATAGCACCTGTCAATGAAACAGCAGAGCTGTCAAGAGACAGACTGCGGAGGTGGCGGAATGGCAGACGCGTACGTTTGAGGGGCGTATGGGGTTATCCCGTGAGGGTTCAAGTCCCTCTCTCCGCACTAACGGAAAACCGGCTTAACAGCCGGTTTTTTTTTGCATTCATGCTAAAAAACTTGACTAAAAATGTTTTTTGCTTAATAATTATAAAAAAGGAAAAATCAATTCCGGAGAAACCTGATTTTATGAATATCTCTGACAGCCTTCTCAGACAAAAGCGCATCTTAAACGCATCACACAACGAAATAGTAATATCTCTGAGCGATGACTACGGAACCTCAGAGACAATATGGACTTCAATAACGCATATCATAGCTGGGAAACTGAAGAGGAAGATAGAATCTTACATGCTCGTCTTTTTTATAAAAAACAGCGATGAAGCATTTATAATAGATTCCACATCATTTAATTTCAAAAATTTTCTTTCCGCGCATGTCATAAGGCAGGAACAGAAATTCCTTCAAGCACTAAAAATATTTGTAAAATACTCAAAAAAAGCATTTATAGACTGGCCTGTCAGAGACTCAACAAAAACAGATGATTTAAGCTTCATACAGGAGTTCAAGGATCAACCCTCCCTTATAGCATATTGCCATGGCATACGCGAGAATGACAGGTTCCAAGAGAAAAAAGACACATCAGAGATACAGGAAAACGCAAAGACAACAGAATTCAAAAGAAAGCTTGACTTTCTGAAAATAAAAAGGGAAAAATCGAAGGTAAGGCTTACAAAAGCAAGAGATCTTGCAGCCAGAGGGGCTGAGACACAGGATTACGATATAGCCCTTACCAAAGCCTGCAGGGAAATAGACGAAGCCCTTGAATCAGATCCCGGATTTTTGGACGGATGGCTGTTCAAAGCGGACATATGCAGCAAGCTGGAAAGATCCCAGCAGACTCTTGACGCCCTTCAGGCAGTAATAGAACGAATTCCAGAAAACAAAATAGACGAAGTCCTGAGCGTTGACATATACATACATCTTGCAGATCTTTATGCGGAGATCGGCAACCATGAGAAGGAAGCCGAAATGCTTCAGAATTTCTTCTGCATAAGCCCGTCTGAAGATGCTGATGAAGAAATACTTAATGACCTTTCAGCCTGTCTCGGCGCTCCGGACAATTCATGGTATGCCAATTACATAAAAGCCTGCAGGCTTTGCGATGAAGGCAACTATTTCATGGCTTCCGAAGCAATGAGCGAAGTCCTGAGCGTCGTCGATCTCCGATGGGGATACCACTGGATGGGCATATATTATGAGTCACTTGGAAATCTTATACAGGCAGAGGACCTTCTGAAGCTTGCAAACGAAAAATATCCGGCATATTCCACATATATGGAGCTTGGTTTTATGTATGAAAAAGCCGGCCAGTTCGCTCATGCAAATGACGCCTTCAGGCAGGCGACTGAATTTATGCCATACTGCCCGTTTGCATATATATCGGCAGCAGAAAATGGAATAACAAACCTGATGGACAATGTTTCCACCTTCAGCATGATAATGAAGGCCATAGAGCTTGATCCTTACGGCGCATTTGTAAACCATGCTCAGGAGCTTGTAGAAATGCTTCACAGCGCCGACGCTGAAAATGCAGGCAAAGCAACAGGCTTCAAGATAAGAAAAATAGGCGATTCTTTCGATGGGAAATACCCGATAGAAGATATTTTTAAGGGCGGCATGGGAATTGTGTATAAAGTCACGGACTCCGCTGACGGCAAAACATACGCAATGAAGACCTTTCAGGACAAATTCCTCTGGAATGACTCCGTTGTCAAGATGTTCTATCATGAAGCGGAAATATGGATACGTCTTGGAGTCCATCAGAATATAGTACAGGCAATAAAGATCAAGGATTTTGACGGAAAGCCCTACGTATTCCTCGAATATATAGAAGGAACGGATCTTGAGGCAATACTGAAATACAGACAGCTCGATGCGGAGCAGATACTTGACTATGCCACCCAATTCTGCAGCGGAATGTCATACGCCTATAGGACTCTTGGCGTAATACATCAGGACATCAAGCCCTCAAACTGCATGCTGACAAATTCCGGAATACTTAAAATAACAGACTTCGGCCTAGGAAAAATATTCTCGGAGGCATCGGAAGAAAAAGAGAAAAAAGAGAAGTCAAAGACAGACAAAAAAATCCTTACAGACATACTGCCTTCAGATATAGAGCTTGACAAATCCTCAAGCAGCCTTATTTCGGACGCCAGCGTAATGGATATGGATCTGGCAGGCGTACGATCATCGGAAACGGATTCACTGCTGACCGAAGAGGGGGAAAGAATAGGCGGAACCATCCCCTACATGGCACCAGAGCTTTTCACGGACGAAGGAAAGGCAAATGCGCGCACTGACATATACTCATTCGGGGCAATGCTTTATGAAATGATAACGGGCGATACGCCTTTCGGAGGCGATGATGCAGAGGCATGCATAATCGGGCATCTTGAGGAAATACCTGAGGATCCATGCATAAAAAGACCCGACATCCCCAAACAGATAGCAAATGTGGCGCTGAGATGCCTTGAAAAGAATCCCGACGACAGATACGGGGATTTCAGCGAAATACTTGCGGAGCTGAACAACATAAGCTCGGAGACAGGACTGCTGGACTATGAACGAAGTCATGGAGACGGAGCATACGATACTCTTGAAAAAATGATATACAGAGGGGAATCCCTCATGGTACTTGAGAAATACGGGGAAGCCGCCGAGATCTTCACAAAAACTCTTGCAGCCTACCCAATGGCTCATCAGATATATGCTGAAAGAGCCGAATGCTACAGGGTTACCGGACGGTATGCCGAAGCGCTTCACGATCTCAAAAATGCAATAAAAAATAATCCCAAAGATGCGAAAGCATACTCTTATATGGGGAGTCTATATGTGTCCACAAAAAGATTTAAGGAAGCTCATCGCTATCTCTTTACTTCCTCAAAGCTAAATCCGTCATTTGCCGACGTCTGGATAAAGCTCGGCACAATGTATGACCTTGTCGGAGACAGCTCCGCAGCAATAAAATATTATGACAACGCTTTAAGCATAAACCCAAAATCCTGCGTGGCATGGAACAATAAGGGCAACATACTGCTTAAAGACAGCAAATATTTTGAAGCGCTTTCATGCTATACAAAAGCAATAGATTCTAATCCAAGATACCAGCTGGCATGGCTGAATCAGGGAACAGTCAAGCAGAAGCTTCATCTGCATTTTGACGCAATAAAATCATTCAGGAAATGTCTGGAGCTGAATCCCAATTCAGCAAAAGCAATAACCGGAATATGCATATCGCTAATAAAGATAAAGGCATTCGGAGAGGCATACAGATATTTTGACTCGATAGAGGCTCTATCGCCTGCAAACTCATATTTCCATTATCTAAAGTCAACGGCATGCTACGAGCTAAATAAATTCGGAGAGGCTATAGACAATGCCGAGCAGGCAGTTGCAAAAGAATCCGGAAACATCGATCTAATAAAGAACCTGCTGTCAATCTATTTAAAAATGAATGAATGCGAGGCAGGCTCCGCCATAATAGAAAATCTGCCTGAAGAAGCAAGAAAATCATCAGAAATAAGCACGTATAGGGGACTTTTCCTGAAAGGGCTTCAGAAACAGGAAGCGTTTTCAGCCGGCACTTCGGCATGGTTCACATTTCCCGGCATAAGAGAATATTACCAGACGGACGCATCAGAATGCGCCGAGCTTTTAGCATCTCAAGAGAGCATGATGAAAAGCACAGGAAGCCATATACTCTCTGCAAGGGCAAGAATAATAAAGGAAATAACAGGGAGCGCCAAATCTGAATTTCAATCTGAAATAACAAGCCTCTTCCCGAACTGGAAGCTTCCGGACCTTTCAAAAGAAAAAAGGATATATTCGGAAATAGCAAAGCTTGCGGGAAAAAAGAAAAAAGGAATACTTCAGGAAACCTTCGGGAGCGAAAGCTCGTACAAAAAGGCAATTGAACAGATGGCTGAAGGAGATTATATAAAAGCTCTCCAGACATTCCAAAAAATACTGCCAAAGGCATGGGGTGAGATAGACATATGGTGGTATGCCGCAATATGCCAATATGAAATAGGAAAGCCTGAAGGCGCTGCCGAAATGGTATCCCAAGGTCTTGCCAGAAGCCCGATAGACTACAGGTTCTGGCTGATGAAGGCATTTCTGTACAAGTCAATGGGATATATGGAGCAGAGCTTCAACACGTTCGTCCTCACGCTCGCAATAATGCCGTCAAGCTCTGAGGCAATATTTGAAATAATATCAATCCTGCTCCAGTCAGGAAACGCCGGAGCCGGAAAAACGGCATATCTGATGATCCCCTTTATAGAAAGGCTCGCATTTGAAAACTCATCAAGCCTTTTCACGCTCGCCTTCCTGTACATTGCGACAGGAAGGACGGACAAGGCGTCAGAGGCCCTCGATCAGTTTCTATCATTCTATCCGCCGTCAGACGATTCGGATTTTCTGAGAATATATATAGACATAAAAACCGGCAATCTCGAACAGGCAACCGGAAGAATACTTTCCATGGATTTTTCGGGAAGGCCTGCGGATGACTTTTCCGAATGCCTGTCATATCTTCTTTTAGGTTATATAAAGCTGAAAATGAAGAAATATGACGAAGCAAGGACGGAGCTGAACAAAATTCCGCAGCAATCGGAGCTTAACAAGACCGCTATGTACTACAGGACAATAGCAATAGCCGAAGGAGCAACGTCAGGAATAGATCTTAAGACAATATATTCCAATTTCATATCAGAAAGCCCTAACAGCGAGATACTCTGGGAAGCCCAAGGGACAGCCCAAAGCATGGACTTCAAGACATACGGGGACGCAAAATGGGCATTTGAAAGAGCCGGCCATACAGCGGACTCTTATGTCAGAAAAGAAAA
>JAKSUM010000124.1 GCA_024409025.1 bacterium
CTCGTCAAGGATAAGGGGACGGCAAAAATCATAGACGAGAGGACTATTTATCGTCCTAAGCTCCTCTATGCATGCGTCACGCAGCTCCTGCCTGTCAGAAAGAACAAAATCATATATCTTCTGAAGCATGGGGAGAAGAGCTATATTCTCATGATACAGCTGGGTCAGTGACGGGTATGCCAAAAATTCAGCTATCTGAGCCCCATTTTTATCAGCGGCAATATATCCGACAAGGTTCTCACGGGCCTCATCCGCAATACCTATATACCTTCTTATATAGTAGGAAAGCTGCTCAGCCGTATGCAGCTGCTTGTCAGGATTTACAGGAAGATCCTGCATTTCTGCCTTTATCGCCGCATTTTTATCTGCAATGACAAAATAGAACATAAACGAGAGAGCCCTCGCAAATACCTGCCAGGCTTCAGCGCTCATCTCATCGGCAATCTGAAAGCGCCTGACAAGAGTCTGTCCTATAAATTTAATATAAGGAAAATTCTCCGTAGTAAGAAAAATATTCCTTATTGCATCGCTGAGCTGCTGGTTTATGGTACTGAAAGCAATTTCAATCATATCTATCAGCAGAGATGACTTTATTGAAATGTCGTATATATTGCCTATGCTTCTCAGAGCGTTTGCAGCTTCGACACGCAATTCCTCCTGAGCGGCGTACCCTCCCTTAACAAGCTCAATCAGGATCAGCTTAAGCGAGTCCTGTTTCTGGATTGCGGCCTGTTTGACTGCTGTAACCCTCTGAATAACCGGCGAAGTTTCGTCCGTAAGCATATTGACAAATGCGTCATGTCTGTCCTCTTTTTTTGCAAACATGAGGTTAAAGCTGTCAGACAGCCTGGACATCAGATTTTTTTTGCCTTTTTCCTCTTTTTGGAAGGCATTTTCACCGTTTTCATCAAATTTTACATTGTCATTCATAAAATATTAATTTCGATTGAAAGGAAATTAACCCTTCTGCAACGGCACCTCAAAAGAGCCTAAAAGAAGCGTTCATTTTCAGAAAAAAGGCGGACACAGTGGTAGCATTCTCACTTGCAAAAAAGAACATAGTAAGGAAGCAGGAGCGCAGCCTTCTAACCATAATAGGAGTCATACTTGCGGTTGGCAGCTTCGTCGCCCTGCTATCAATCGCGGAAGGCCTCAACAAAAAAATAAACAGCGAGGTCAAAAGCAGGAATGTTGACATATATGTTCTGCCGCAGGGAAGCGCCAGTCTGCCTACAGGCCCTATAGGAGGGCTTGGTGCCTCATCAGACGATATAGAAGTGGCACAAATGCTGCCCGATGACGACATGACGCTCCCGAAAACAGAAACGGGCAAGCCCATTACATTAGAAGATATCAACAATTTTAAGAAAAATATCAGGACAGCACCCAAAACAAAGGGCAATTTCATAGATTACCTGAACAGCGAGGCAGGAACCGGTGATTCAGGTGACGGCTCGCCTCTTGCCAAAATAAAATCAGCTATAGGCGTGACGAGATTTCAAAAATCAATAAGGGGCAGAAACGTCATATTCTGGGGAATACCTTTCGGATTCTCCGACTCGGACAATACGACAATATTCCAGTCATATCTGCCTGGCATGAAAATAGACAACGGCGGACAGTTTCCAATTATTGCAGAAGCAGTAAACGACATGTACGCATGCAAAAACCGCCGGACCGCCAGCCAGCTTTCACAGCAAGAAAGAGTTTTTGTAGCCGGCAAAAAGATAGCCGAAGAGCTGAGAATGTCAATGGACAAACCCCTTAACACAAACAGGGAAGGTGTATCGCTCCATCTCGAGGCCCTGCTTTCATTTGATGCCGGATTTCAGGACTATTTCTGCTATATGCCCATACAGACGGCTATGGCCATAGACGGAAGCTACGGAAAAGTGAACGAGATATGGATTCAGCTTGAGCATCCGACGCAGAAGGACATTAAAGAGCTCAAAAATGCTCTCTCATACTATTTTCCTGACCTTGAATTCAAGACGTCAGACGAATATCTCGGCACATCAGCCGAAATGCTCAAATATGCGTGGTTTCTTGAATTTGCAATAGCGCTGATTGGAATTCTGATTGCAATGACGGCATCTATGAACACAATGCTCATGTCAACCTTTGAGAGAATAAGGGAATTCGGAGCTCTAAGGGCAATAGGAGCAGGACGCTCGACAATAGCGTCTATGATACTTATAGAATCGCTCATACTTTCAATGATTGGAGGCATAGCAGGAATCATCGTCGGAATATTGGGTTCAATATTCCTCGACGGGGCAGTACAGGCAGTGTTCAGAATGTCATTCCCGATGGCAAACATAACATTCAACCTAATACTCTATGCCCTGATTCTCTCAGGCCTTATTGGAATAATAGGAGCAATATTCCCGATAGTTCTTGTATACAGGATGGAAATAATAAAAGCCCTGAAATGGGATATTTAAACAGGACGACAAACCATGAAGCTTACATTAAAAGGTGTTTACAAATACTGGGAAACAGAATCGGGCAAAGTCAGGGTTCTTGACAATGTCAATTTCTCCCTTAATACAGGTGACTTTATAGCAATAATGGGGCCTTCGGGCACGGGGAAATCGACAATGCTTCACCTGTTAGGATGCATAGACAAGCCGAATATGGGCTCTATTCTGTTTGACGATACGGATATATGCGCTCTGAACGAAAGCGCCAGGGAAATAATAAGGCTGAAACATATAGGGTTCGTATTTCAGAATTACTATCTGATACCGACACTTTCCGTAATAGAAAACGTAATGCTCCCGCTCCAGCTTGCAAATGCTCCTGGCAATCATCTTGAAAAGGCCTACAGAATGATAGAGCTTGTCGGCATGGAATCAAAGATAAACGAAAACACGTCAAAGCTTTCAGGAGGGCAGAGGCAAAGGGTCTCAATAGCAAGGGCTCTAGTTAATGATCCTATTCTTCTTCTTGCTGACGAGCCAACAGGAAACCTTGATACAAAGACAACAAGAGAAATAATGGATATGATAAGGCTTGTCAATAAAGAAAAGAAAATAACGACAGTCATGGTAACCCACGACACAAAAGTAGCACAATATGCCGACAGGGTATACTATCTCGACGAAGGCAGAATATCTTCGGCAAACCTCTGATTATGGCTCTCTTTGCTGTTATATCATCTTTTCTTATATTCTTTGGCATAACATCCTATGTCCTTATCGTACTCTCAGACATTTTCCAGATTCCAGTATGCTATGCCCCGTTTACAGCCCTCGCATTGATGCTTCTTCAAGCCATATTTTTCCCAAGAGTAATCCTTTCAATAATAAAGAAGGCGGTTTCAAACGGATTTCAAGGCTCAGACGCAAATTATAAAAACATAAGGCTTATGACGCTAAAAAGCCGTATGCCGATCATGTTCTCCCTTCAAGGGATTTTCTTCAAAAATACTATAGTGGCGTCAGAGCGTCTTTCCGAAATACTTTCAGAGGACGAAATCGAATGGCTAATGCGCAGAGAATCGGCAAGAGCCGCTTCAGGAGCAAATCTGCTTTTCATGTCTTCAGGACTAGTTCCATTCGTGCTTCACCATCTATCTGCCCTGATAAGAAAGCTTGGTGAGAGCAACAGGGCATTTGGAGGCTCTGAAAGCATACTGTCATTCGGAGGCATGATGAGGCTGGTCGCCAAAGGAGCCTATCTTCTAATGTACCTTCCGTCCAGAGAGCTTTCAATTTTTTTTGACAGGAAGGAAGGCGTAATGCCCAAAGGCCTCATAGACAAGGTATGCGCTCCAAGAGAAAATGACGACAAAAATATGCTGTCATTCTGGGAATCCGTATCATATCTTAGCTTTTCCGCCCCTAAAGACAGCACGGCAGAAAGGACGGCCCACTTTAAGACAGTATGGCAAAGCCGTTATCTTATGTTCAGACCAGTAATGCCGCCATTATTCAGACAGTCCGAAGCCGGCATACAAAGGTCAGACAGAAGCTCAATCAGGCAGATGACAGCTGAAGCCGCTGCGGGATTTCTTATATTCATATCATTTACGCTTATGACAGTCGGGATAAATGCGGGCATTCCTCTATCAATGCTTTCAATCCTGCTCATAGCGATTCACCTGACGCAGAGACCTCTAACCGGCAAAAAGACAAACTCTTCAGAAGGAATGCATATATCCCCAACAGAGGGGCGTATGTTCGCAGGCTCAGGAAGGCTTTCGTATGATTCGGAAAAAGGATACTGCATAAGCGGAATACCGCTCTATTTCTATGAGCTTTCCCCAGTCGCGCTTCCTTCAAAGGCGGAGCAGGAAGAGGTTCAGGTATCAGGATGGATACGCAAAAGCGACAGGACATTTATCGAAGTATCGGCTCTTTACATCGGAGGCAGACAGGCATACAGATCAGACAGGGCATTCTGGTTTATTGCAGCGGACATAATGCTTCTGATTGGCGGCATACTGATGCTTCTTTAGGTACTTCCAAAGGGAAGCGGATGCCAGACTATAACAAACGAAAGGAATTTTTATGAAACTTGTAACGGCAATATTATGCGCATTTGCAATTCTTATCCTATCGCCAGCTGTTTGGGCGGCAAGCAGCAAACAGCAGGCAACAAAAAATAAAATTCTTGTAGTATTCTTTTCATATTCAGGACACACAAAAGAGCTGGCAATGAAAATAAAGAAACAGACAGGGGCTGATGTCGTACAAATAAGGACAGTTAAACCATATCCTTCAGAATATCAGGCTGTTGTGAATCAGGCAAAAATAGAGAAGGAAAAGGACTTCAGGCCTGCAATAAATAAAGCAGATAAAAATCCGGCAGATTATGATATAATCTTCATAGGTACTCCCGTCTGGTGGTATACAATGGCGCCGCCGGTAAAAACATTCATAGCTTCCCACAAATTAGAAGGCAAGACAATAATGCCATTCTGCACGCATGGCGGAGGCGGAGCGTCGGCATCGTTCTCTGATATGAAAAAGCTTGCCCCAAAAGCTAACATCATGCCAGGATCAGG
>JAKSUM010000125.1 GCA_024409025.1 bacterium
TTTATAGGGGCGTCAGTTCTTTTTATGACACGGCGTCTTTGGGGAATAATTGCTTTTATCATTGCCGCCATTATTGCATTTTCAAGGATATATCTTTTTGTCCATTTCCCTACGGATGTTCTTGCTGGCATTGCTCTCGGTCTGGTTATCGGATTTTCGGCATGCCATATCGGTGGAATCACTGATAATAAGACTTCTGAGGAATTGAATAAACCGGACCGGAAAATCTTTAATTGTAAATAAAAAAAAGCCCGTTACAACGGGCTTTTTTCTATCTTCCTATTTTCTTTTTGAGCTGCTCTATTTTCTGTCTGAGCGGAGGAGTTGCAAGGCTCAGAGGCTCCATTATTGCATATCTGCTGTAGAGCTGTATTGCAAGCTCATACTCGCCGTACTTTTCGGCAAGCACGCCTTCTCCTCTGAATGCGTCTGAATCGAGGGCGTTGTATTTCATCGCTTCGCCGTATGCCTGTCTTGCAAGATCGAATCTTCCAAGAATGGAAGCGACGTCTCCCTCTATTGTCCAGAGGTTTGATGCCGCAGGAGCGCATGAAAGCTGCTTGTCTATTCTCTTTATGAGGTCTTCTCCTGCCGCCTTGGCCTCAGCCTTTCTGTCATTCATAAGAAGAAGCTTTATTCTGCGGAGCTGCATGCTGAAGAGATCTGGGGATGTCTCGATTGCTGATTCCATTACGGAGAGGGCTTCGGAAAATCTTCCGGTCTTCATCATTGCCGTCGCAAGAACTACGAGCGTCTGCTCGTTTGTGTCTTTGGTTATATGGGGGCACTTGAGTCCCGCATTCGCAAGCTCCTCTGATTTCTGCCACTGTGAACGCCTTGTGTAATATTCCGCAAGAGCAAGATAATTTTTTGCGTCTCTGGGCGACATTTCAAGTGCCTTGTTATAGCAGGCGAGAGCGGCTTCATCGTCTCCCATTGCCTCGCAGACAAGGGCTATATATCTGTAGTTGCTGTTTTCTTCCCTGCGGTAAAGCTCAAGAGCCTCTTTATAGCTTCCGAATTTGTAGTAAAGCTCGGCGAAGCAGAGCTCGAGGGCTCTGTGGTATTTCATTCTGTTGGAAAGATCGCCTGCCTGAGGTATGATCGAGCTGTAATATGCGATAGCTTCCTCTGAACGGTTAAGCCTGACGTATATTCTTCCGAGCTCATAAAGCGCCTGAATGTTCTTGTCGTCAAGCTGGAGGCAGCTCTGGAGTGATATTATTGCATCGTCAAAATATCCGCCCTGTATCTGCTGCAATGCGAGCTGCAGGAATGCGTTTGAATCGGCAGGGTGCGTCTCAAGATATGTCTTGTAATTTTCAATGAGGGACGCATGGAGATCTCCCCATTTATGGGCATAGCCTTCCTTTGCGTAAAGCTTCAGAAGCTCGCCCTTCCATTGATGAATGCTCGGATTCTGAGCCGCTTCGGGAATGAGGATGAGGGCTTCGTAATACTCTATGGACTTTGTAAAATCGCTTGCGAGCTTGCAGAGCCTTGCCGTTCCTTCAAGAAGGGTTATGCTCTTGGGATAAAGGTTGAGCGCCTTTCCTGCAATTTTAATTCCGAACTGCATGATGTTGCGACGTTCTTCCTTGCTGAGATAAGCTCCCTGCATTTCCTGAAAGAAGGTATGGCCTAACGGGTCTGATGTTCCTGTTGCAAGAGCGAATATCTTATTGTATATTTCTTCCGCTTCTGTAAAGTGACCGCTTTTTACATAGTCTACGGCAAGCTTTTTAAGGTTTGATGAATCGTCCGGCTTAAGAGCCTGTACGGCGAGCCTGCTTTTTACTGCCTTTTCGTATCCGAAGTGCTCTTCATGGAATTCGGCAAGCTTTGTCGGAAAATAAGGGTTTGAAGGAATTACAGCGCATGCTTTCTCAAGGCTGACAACGAGCTCCTCATGCATTTCAAGCTTCTTGAGGATCTGATATTCCAGCTTGTAATTTTCTTCGTTTGCAGGATCTTCGGCTATTTTCTGTCTGACTTCCTCAAGCGCACCCTCAGGATCATCGCCTATATTGTCTCCGAGAACTCTCTTTGAAGGGGAAGCGTCTTCATCTCCTTCCTTCTTAACGGAGGTCTTTTTCATTAAATATCCTTTTTCGCCCTGTCCTCCCTTATCGGACATCATTGGCTTGGCTGATGATTTTGATTGCAAAGAAGGTTTCTTTTCAAGCATGGCATTAAACTCCTGACTGCGTCTGTTTAGACGATTATGTTACAGATTTCTGCATGTATCCTCTATTAATCTTTCCGCCTGTGTTTCGGACATTTTCGAAACAAAGGCGAATTCTGATGACAGGCTCTTTTTGGCTGATTTGAGCATTGCCTGCTCTTTGGCCGTAAGCTTTTTGCTTTTTGAAAGCATAATAAGGTCTTTTATTACCTGAACCAGCATTTTTATGTCGACATCTTTCATCTTCTTTGTATTTATATTGTACCTGTCAGATGATTTTAGCGGAATGTCGCTGCTGTATTCCTTCAGATATTCCATTAGATACGGAATTTCCTCTTCAGATATAAGCCCTCTTAAAAGGCTGGCGTCTGAATCCGGATTTATTTTTACGGAAAGTTTGTCTCGTGTAAAGAATATTTCTGCGAGTTTTATTTTACTTCCGCCGATGTCTTTTGTCTCTACGCTCTTTACAGTCCCTATGCCGTATGCGGGATGGACTATTACGGATCCTTCCTCAAAAGAAACAGCTTTTTTTATGGAACTTTCAGGAGCATTGTTGCGGCTATCCATATGACAAAATTCCCCTTTTTAATGAAAAATTCCTCTTATATATGAAAAAGATATTCCTGTTTCAGAGTGTCAGTTCTGTATCTTTTCCGCGTATTTTTCTGCCAGTTCCATTGTAAGACTTTCCGCTACTGCTTTTTCATCCATGAGCGTTATTGTCGCACAGGCTATTCCGAGCTTTACGGCATTCTGGAAATCCCTTCCGTCAAGAATTCCCGCAACCGTACCCGATACCAGCGCATCGCCGGCGCCTACGGAGTTTACAGTCATTGTCCTTATTGACGGTATGAACCCCTTAAAATCTTTAGATACACAGTAAGCACCTTCAGAGCCTAAGGTTACGATGAGGTTTTTAACGCCTCTCTTTATGATTTCATCGCCGGCTTCCTTTATATCGTCTTCGGATATTACGGATCTTCCGACCATTGACTCCAGCTCTTCCTTGTTAGGCGTTGTAAGGGTTATGTCCTGAAGGAATTCTCCAAGATGATGAGCTCTTGCCGGAGACACGGGCTCTACACATATCGGTATGAAGTTCCTTTTTGCTATTGAGAGAATTGTCGAGAGAGCCTGATCCGGAATATCAGCATCCACTACTATGTATGATGCTTTTTCTATTATATCGATATTTGCATTTATATATTCAGGGGTTATTTCGGAAAGTATTGACATGTCCGATATGCTGGCATCGAGCTCGCCCCTTGAGTTTATTACCGCAAGGAATATGCCTGAGTTCTGTTCGCAGCGCAGTATTCTTGACATGTCTACGCCGGCTTTTGCCGTTGTTTCTGTTATTTTTTCTGCAAATCCCTCATTGCCTATTGCGCTTAAAAGGACTGAGCCTACTCCCAGCTTTGCAAGATTTTCAGCTATATTTCTTGCTACTCCTCCGGGTGAGAATTCCACATTTCCCGGATTTTTCGTCTTTGAAAACGTTTTTATTCTGCTTCTCCCCTTGATATCGATATTGGAGGCTCCTATTACGACAACTCTCTTGTCCATTTTTATCTCCCTTTTAGGATCGTGTTAATTGTTAATCTGTTAATATTCTGTTTTTTTTTAATAATTCCTTTATATTTTTGACTATTTTTTTGCAGGAGGGGCGGAGTATGCCGGAACCTCATTTTTATCAATCTTCTTTTCCTTCTTCTCTTTTTTGAAATTAAAAGAGGGGAGCTTTATGTCGATTGGCGATTTGAATATTGAATTGCCTGATTTTTCCTCCGGCTGAATCTTCTGCTCCTTTGCTTCTGAAGGCTGTTCGTCTGCTTTCTTTTCAGGCGAAACGGCAGCGTCTGAAGGCTTGGAATTTTCTTTTTTTGCTGATTGTTCTGATGATGCGCTCCGGTTGTCCTGTTCAGGCTTATGATTTGCCTGCCCTGATCCTTCCTGCCGCAAAGATGCCTCACTGTTAAGCTCGTCAAGCTTCTTCTTGGCTTCCTGCTGCTGACGCTCGATGCGTTGCTGCTCCTGCTTTTTCTGCTGCTCTATTTTGCGGAGCTCTTCGGCTTTCCTTGCCTCTTCGGCCTTTCTTTGCTTCTCTTGCCTTAGTTTTGCGTTCTTTTGGGCTTCCTCTCTTATTGAGGGGACCTTGAGAAGCTCACGCTCGTATTCCTTTGTTTTTTTCTGATTTTTTGTAAAGTTATAGTGAATCCAATAGAGCTGCATTGCTACTTCAGTGCTGTCATATCCAAGCTCTTTGGCTTTGAGGTAATAGGCTTCGGATTCCCCATACATCCTCTTTTTTGCATACAGGGAGCCGAGATTGAAATAGGCATTTGGCTTTGAGGGGGCTTTTTTGATTGCGTCCTTCCAGCATGCCTCGGCATTGTCATATCTTTCGGCATTGTCGTTTATGACCGCAAGATCATAGTAAAGCGAGCCTAAGTTGTTCAGTATATAATAGTTGTCAGGATGCTTTGACAGCGCTTTGAGGTATGCCCTCTCGCTTCTCGGATAATCTCCCGCCTTTCTGCATGCCCTTCCGAGACGGGAGTAGAGCGCTACGCTGTCAGGAGTATTCTGCAGCGCCCTTTCATATTCGTCTGCCGCCTGCCTGTATTTGCCTTCGCTCTCAAGCTTTTCTCCGCGTGACCACTCCTTGAAGTCTTTTATTTTTGCGCTTATTTTGGGATCGCTTCCGCTTTCTATGTATTTGTCGTAATTTATAAGGGCGTTCTCGTAGTCATGAAGCCCGTATTCATATATAAGGGCTATGTTAAGATAGCATCTTTTTGAATCGAATCCG
>JAKSUM010000126.1 GCA_024409025.1 bacterium
CAGCAAAATCTTTTGGCTTATAATTTGTGATATTAGATGTGTTCATAATACACCTCTTTGAGTATATTTAAACACATTTACACACATTTATCAATCAATACGATTACTTAACAATTCCTCCTTAATTTTCCTTAAATGCGCCTGTAGCCTTGAAATTGACGGCGCTGAGAGATGCTATAAGGAAGAATATCAGCACGGCGTACGAACAGGCAAGTCCATACTGCGACAGGTTAAACGCAAGCTTATATGTGTAGCTGACAAGGATATCCGTGGATCCGGCAAGGCTTCCGGAAACAGCAGGCCCTCCGGCTGTCAGCAGGTAAATACCGACAAAGTTGTTAAATGCGAAGCTGAAGCTCGTTATAAGAACCGGCAGAAGAGCCGATCTGAGCTGAGGAAGAGTTATGCTGACAAACTGTCTGGCCTTTGAAGCCCCGTCGAGAGAAGATGCCTCATAAAGCTCTGCAGGTATGCCCTGAAGGGCTCCAAGAGATATGGACATCATATAAGGGAAGCCGAGCCAGAGGTTGACGGTCAGAACGGCAGCCTTTGCCCAAGCCCCGTCAGAAAGCCAAGGAATCAGGCCTCCAGCAGTAAGGCTGAACTGGGCAAGATGGAATGGAAGCCCTATGGCAGAACAAATGCCGTTGAAGAGCCCCACAGACCAGTTAAGTATTCCCATCATGAAATTTATGAACGGCATCATTCCAGGAATCTGACTAAGCATGGAATTTATCGCGCCATAATCAGTATTAAGGAGACCGGTCCACATAAGAACGGTTATAAAGCTGGGGACCGCCCACGGTATTATAAGAAGTGTCCTGTAGATATTCCTGCCCTTCAGATCCTTCTTATTAAGGACGAGAGCAAGAGCGAGTCCTATAACGAACTGCCCCATAACGCTGGCAAAGGACCATATGAGCGTCCACCAGAAGACCGAGAGGAATGTCAGAGCCTCGCTGCTGCAGAGAACCTTGGCATAGTTCTTCAGTCCTACAAAATCAAACTTGTCAAAATGATAAAGGCTGTAGTTGGTGAACGAAAGAAGAACGCTGTAGACATTCGGAATCAGGATTATAAGAATCACGAACAACACAGCTGGAGCTATGTAAAAATAGGGATATATCTCATTTTTTTTGTTCATCTTTTTATTCCATCATGCCTTTCACGTCTTTTTTAATCCTGTCTGAGGCTTCCTTAAGCTGCTCCGCAGGCTGAGTCTTTTTTCTGAGAACAAGCTGAACGGATTCCTTCATAGGCTGCCATACGGTGTTCATCTCGGGAATATTGGGCATCGGAGTACCTACTGCCGCAGAATTGAGAACGCCTTTGAGAACATCATTCTTTTCAAGCTCAACATCAGCAGCAAATCCGAACGTGGAAAGCGATCCTATGTCTGAGGACGGCTTAATCACAGGAACGAAGGCAAGCCTCGGATCCTCCTGAGCATCATATCTTGACGGTATTCTGCCGCCTTCAAGATAGATGTCTACCTCACCCTCCTTGCTGCAGAATTCCTTCATAAACTTAACAGCCATTTCCTTGTTAGGTGTTCTCTTATTCAGATAAATGCCCTGAACGCCTACAAACACCTTAGGGTTCTGCCCGTTTTCAAGCTTGGGAAGAGGGGCAGATCCACGGTTTACGTTTCTTTTCTTGAGATCGGCAAGAGCCCATGGTCCGTTAAATGTCGATATAAGGCTCTCTTCCATGAATCTGGCATTAGCAATGTCCTTTGTCATTGTTTCAGACATAATGCCATGCTTTTCCTTAAGGTCGCAGAGAAACTGAAGCGTCTTCATTGAAGAATCGGAATTCATTCCGTTGTCATTAGGATCAAGGCCGTTTTCAGTATCCTTGAAAATATAAGTGCCATATCCTCCAAAGAATGCCCAAGTAAAGTAAAAGTCCTCAATCTCGTAAAGGAATCCTTCAAGAGCCTTGCCCTTGCACTCGTCAAGATTAAGATACTTCTCATACTTGGTTCCCCTTAGGGACTCAAGCTGCCCGTCCTTGGCCTTTTTTGATATTTCGATAAGCTCATCCATCGTTTCCGGAGCCTGCTTCATATACTTTTTATTATATATGAGTCCGGCGGCCTCTATGGATATCGGAAGCCCGCAAAGCTTCCCTCCATAAGATATGGCCTGAAGCGGAACCTCAAGATAACTTTTTCTCTCTGCAGGCGTGAGGGGGACTTCGTCGATAAGCCCTGCCACTGCAAAATTGCCAACCCAGTCGTTAGGTCCTGTTATTACATCCGGCCCCTTATTGACGGGAGCTGCCGTCTGAAATTTCGGTTTGAGCTCTTCAAAAGGAACCCTGACAATCCTGACATGCCACCCCTCATTGCTGCTCTCGAATCTCTTGGCCGCCTTCCTTAGCGACTCGGATTCCGTCATGTCCGTCCAAAGGACAAGCTCCTTCCCTGAAGAAGGGCTCTTTGAGCATGAGGCAAGCGATATCGCCATAAGGATGATGGCGGCTGCGATTAAAATGTTCTTTTGCATTTCCTTTGCGGCCTTTCAAAAAAAATTTCAGCTTTTATTTAAGATGCTTCTTTTTCTGATTTTATATTCTGTCTTATTTCGATTTTGATAGGCTGAAAATCCTTTATTCAAAGCAAAAACCCCTGCCCGTCCGCATAAAGGAAAAGAAACCGTCATGAAGAATTAATGCTTAGCGGAAAAACACCGCCTCTGGAGGAAACCTTATGCATATACTTGTTACAGGAGGAGCCGGATTCATAGGCTCCAATATCGCCGACAGGCTTATTTCAGACGGCCACAGCGTAGTCATTGTCGACAATCTTTTCAGCGGATACATGGAAAACGTGAATCCTGCAGCCGATTTCAGGAATGTCGACGTCACGGATTTCAATGCCCTTGAAGAGGTATTCAAGGAAAAAAGATTTGACGCGGTCTTCCACCTTGCTGCCCAGATAGACGTCAGGAAATCGGGAAAGGATCCGGCATTTGACGCATCAGTCAATATAATAGGCGGCATAAACCTTCTCAAGCTTATGGAGAAATACAAATCCGGAAAGCTCATATATTCATCAACAGGCGGAGCAATATACGGCGAGCCGAAATCAATAATAGCTGACGAAAATCAGCCGGCAGAGCCGATAGCCCCCTACGGCGTAAGCAAATTCTGCCTTGAAAGATATATTGAATACTTCCATAGGATGTGCGGAATAGACTACACAATATTCAGATACGCAAACGTATACGGACCAAGGCAGGATCCGCTCGGAGAAGCCGGAGTCATCGCCATATTCATGGGCAAAATGATAAAAGGAGAAGGCACCGTAATCTTCGGCAACGGAAAACAGACAAGAGACTTTGTCTTTATTGACGATATAGTAAGCGCAAATATTGCAGCCCTCTCGCAAGGAAGCGGTGAGATTATAAATATAGGCACCGGCATAGAGGTATCAGTAAACGAGATTCACTCGTGCCTAACGGAAATATTTGAAATCAAAGAGCCTGCAGAGATAAAGCCCGAAAGAAAGGGAGAAGTTTTCAGAATAGCTCTTGACGCTTCAAAGGCGAAAAGAATACTGGGCTGGAGTCCGAAATTCACGCTTAAGGAAGGACTGAAGATAACGGCCGATTACATGAGAAGACAGGAAAGCTAAAAGTTCAGCCCCGCATTAAAAAAGCGGGGCTTTTTTATTCCGAAGAGAGGGAGTCATTATGTCAAAAAGCGGAATTATCCGGAGCCACAGCCATTACCAATGCAGGCCTTTCTGCGAGGTAGCCTACTTCACGAGAGGCGTAATATATCCAAAAAGCATGGAGCTTCCACAGGGAAGCGAAGGCATAAAAATACTTAGGGCTAACAACATAACGCTTTCAGGAAACACTCTTAATTTTGATGACGTCAGGATTATATCCGCCGCAGCCGCCATCAAGGACTCCCAATTTCTTAAGAAAAACGACATACTTATATGCATAGGAAGCGGCAGCAGGGAGCATGTGGGGAAAGCAGCCTTCATAGATGAAGACATGGATTTCGCCTTTGGAGGCTTCATGGGAGCTCTAAGGGTAAAAAAAGACCTTATCCCAAAATACCTTTTTCATGTCATAACAAGCACAATATTTAAAAGGCATCTGAACAGGCATTCAAACTCAATAACAATCAACAATATAACAAATGAAGTGTGGAAAAGCTTCTGCCTGCCGGTGCCTCCTATTAGGAAACAGGAAGAGATAGCTGCAAAAATAGACAGCATGATAAATGCGTCAGACAGTCTAATAGATAAATTAAAATCTGAAATAACGGCAAGAACACTTCAGAAAGATCTGTTAAGGGACATAATCATATGCGGAAAGCAATAAAAAAAAGCGGCTTTACGCCGCTTTTTTTAAAACTTTTCAATTCTTCTCTTAACCGCATCTTTTCTTGCTTCAACATATGCCGCCAATTCCTCGCCGGTCTTGAATTTCTTCAATGACGACTTCCATTCCTTGCCGCTTCTGTTAAGCCTGTCAAACGTCCTAGAGGAAGTATAGACAGAAGATATGAGGGTCTTTGCCGCATACCTCAGAACCGGATTATCCTTTTCCTTAAGAAATATCTTAGCGACGGCGGATCCTGAATCCAGCAGCTCCCACGCCTTTTTTGCTTCATTATAGCTCCAATCCATTATTCTGCCCGTCCTCTACTTTCTCATTGATATTGCTTTCTCAATAGCCTTTTCAGGGGATATTACCCCCTTGCCCTGCTCAAAATCTGATTTGCCGTTTACCTTCGAAGAGGTTTCCATTATAATATCCTTAATATCGCTGACAGTAAGGTCGGGATTCGCCTGAAGCATAAGGGCGCAGAGCCCTGATACCAATGGCGCGGCAAGAGATGAGCCCGACTGCGCTATATACTGATTATGCTCATTGCGGGCATCGAGAAAAGATCCTGAAGCCTGAGTCGATATTATATTGACGCCGGGAGCAACGACATCCGGCTTCATATCGCCATTTATTGACGGCC
>JAKSUM010000127.1 GCA_024409025.1 bacterium
ATCCAAAGAGGCTTCGCCAATACCCGCATTTTCAGCATTTTCAGCATTTTCGCAGTACGCTTCAGTATCATTTTTCTTTTTGAGAAGAGCAGCAAAAAGAGAAGCCGGCTCAATATTCTTTCCGGTATTAACACAGCTTATAGCATGCTTATAAACCATCTGTACAGTGCCGTCCTGAAGCTCAACCAAAACAGTAAACGCATCAAAGCCCTTTATAGTGCCCCTGACCTGAAATCCGGTCACAAGATATATTATAACCGGCAGCCTGTCCTTTTTCAGCCTCTGAAAAACAGCATCCTGCAAATTAAAAGCCATAAAACCTCCGCAAAAATAAAAATAACTACGGTTGAAACTCCCCAGCATCAATAACGGGGAATTATTGAATGCAAGTATAGCCAGCTCAAATGCACATAGCGCTAAATCCGGCATAGTAAAGCTACAGCGAGTTACTTTTCAACAAGATGCAGCTTTAATCCTCCTGAAGAATATAATGGAAGAAAGCGGAGAAGCGCAATTTAAAGTCAATAGGATGTTTCCTGCAAGCGTGTTCTAAGAAAGAAATTACTTTGCAAAAAACGCAAGGAGATCTGACGGAGAAAGAAATAAAGCCGGAAATATGCCGACAGAAACAGAAATAAAGCATAAAAGGACAAGACCTATAAGCTCATCCCTGTCAAAAGACGGAAATCTTGATGTATCCTCAGGCCTGTCAAATATCATAGGGGACACAGCCCTTAAGAAACATGCTTCCGATATAAACGGCACGGAAAGAAAAAGCACTGCGGAAATTGGCAAAGAATTCCTGAATGCAGACGATATCATCATCAGATAAGGCAAAAAGCCGACCGTTCCAGGAATAAACACTGCAGAAAGACAAGAAAAACATAGCAACGAAGCCATAGAAGACGAACGCCTTATACGGCACGCAGAATCCGTGCCCGTCTTATTACTTAAAGAGACGGCACAGAAAAGAAGTGAAGAAGATATTATAAGAGACGCAAAGACAAGAACCTGAGACAGTGCCCTTGATGCCTCGGAACCAGCCATATGATTTATAATTATAACATATGAAATCGCCGAGCCATAATTTACAAATATCCGGAAAAGCCCATGCATACTGAAAGAGACAGCAGTTCTTAAAATAAACAGAATGGCGGCAAAAGCAA
The DNA here is from genome assembly GCA_024409025.1 of bacterium. Taxonomy (GTDB): domain Bacteria; phylum Vulcanimicrobiota; class CADAWZ01; order CADAWZ01; family CADAWZ01; genus JAKSUM01. The sequence goes on from JAKSUM010000127.1 coordinate 1,167, forward strand.
TCAGAAATACCTGAAACGAAACCGCTTCAATGGAGCAAATACCGAAGAACTTAATAAGCAGGATAATTCCAAGCTTGCCTGCCGCCACCACCGCAAAAATCTCATCCCCTGAAGAAGGAGCGGCATCCGAAAGCCACCCGTCAGCAAAAGGTATTCCCGAAAGCAATACGGCGAAAACGGAAAGAATAAAAGCCTTAATGCCTCCAGAGTCTCCAACGGCCGACAATATGGTAAAAGCAGCCAATGACACAAACAAAGAAATCAAACCGGCAAGCCTTATCCTTTGTCTAAAAATAAAATAATAACAGACAAAAGCCGCAATGCCCATAACAGAGGCAAACATCATATTGCTGCTCAATGCAGCACAGAAAACAGAACTTTTAAAGAAAAGCGAAAGGGCAAGAGAGTCAGAATCTTTCGGCTGGGCAGGAAAAAGGCTTAAACAGAACGATACTATGGCAAGAGCGGCAACAATCATAAAATTATCCTGTCCGATAACAGCCGCATGCCTTATAAAGCCAAAAAGCCATGAATCAGAATACACGCATCCGTCTAAAGCCCCATCCTGTAATTTTGAACAGAAAAGGAAGATGGAATAAATAGACACAATGAGTACGGCAAGAGAAGAAAAAATATTAATATTTCTTCTGTCACTATAAGAAATATTGCTTTTAAGCAATAGAAAAAGACCGGAAAGTGCCGGAATAAATATGATAAGCAAAAGGGCGATCGAATCAATCATCTTGAATGCCCTCCCCAAAAACCTGAAATATTACGGAAAAAGCCATCCGGAATGAACGCAAAAGCCATTCCGGCAAACACAGGAATCATGCATCCGGCAGAAGACAACAGCTCTATTATTCCAAATGAAAAGCCGGCATAATTTATTTCTATAACGACGGATGCCGCAGTCAGGCATACTGCGGCGGCATATCCCGACTCAATCATAATTCATTTTGAATATATATTAAGCCTCCATATTGCCAAAACAGACCTTATCCTCCTCATGCATGCAAAAGCCATTATAAAAAACGAACATGAAAAAAGAACGCCGTTCAGGCCAAGCGGAATCTGACATAAGGAGGCATTTCTTGCAAAGCCGGAAAAAGGAGGCAGGCATGAAGCCGATAGCATAAGAAAAATATAAACAGAAGAAAAAATAGGACTTTCCTTATAATTTATATCATCAATGGACTCATCATATGTTCTGATAGACAGAGCATGAGGAAATAGAATGACAGCAGATGCGGATGAAACTGCGGAAAATAGGATGGGCTCAGGCTGTTGGCTGTCCAAAATCGAACATGATGCGGATGAGGCTATAAAAAATGCGATAAGGCATCCCTGCATGAATATATTCCTTCTCTTGAAAACAGCTATTCCAAAGAATATGCAGGCCAAGGCAGCTGCAAATTCAAACAAAAACCTGTACAAGGAAGGGATTGAAGGAGCCAGAGGACACAAAAGGCATATTATATAAACGGAGCTGACGATATTTCCCAAAACAAGAGATTTTGCGGCATACTTGAAATCATTCTCCTTCTGGGCAAAGAAAATAAAGCAGAAAGGAAACATTCCGGACTTAATCGCGCATCCGGCCATAATAAGACCGAAAGCAGGACTGGCAGTCCCTAAAATAGCAATCATAGGATAATTCAGGCTTATTCCGGACGGTTCCGAAAGCATTGCGGCTCCAGCTATAATCATATAGTCTGCAGCAATTCCGGACAACACCATCAGATTAATCCTTTCAGCATCTCCGGAAGAGGCGCATCTTGAGAGCAAGAGCAGATAGGCGGCTACGGAAGAAGCCATGAACAGAAGACCGGACTGGAGAAGCGTCCCAGAAAGAAGGGCGGCATATATGCATCCTTCATTGATGCATGACAATGCCAATATGCGACCGCTTGAAATCCTGTCTGCAAATTTAGCCTCCGACATATAGAAGGCAAAGGCACACAAGGATATTATGGAAAGAAACAGCACAATATCAAGGCAGGAGGAATCAGCATTAAAAAAAAGCTCGAGGCTTCCTGAAGGGGTTTCTATCCATACAAACGATCTTGAAACAGGCTCAAGAGATTCATGGCACTGCCTGCAGGCAAGCATTGCAAAAACAAAAGCGGAAGCCTTTGCGGCCACGGCTATCATCTTTGCCGGCATAATCGATGCGGCCTCTGCAAAAAATATAGCAATTCCGGCAGCGATGGACACAGCCGGAGCTGTGAATACATACGCAAATAATAAATCTTCCTGTGACATAAATAAAAAAATGAGAAATGCCAGACTATGGAGCCGGCAATAATCTAAAAAAGAGCTTTCCAGACAGAAAGCTCTTTAAACTATCAGAGAGATTTTATATGCTCAAAGAAAAGCTCTCTTGTATCGTAATTTGGAAGAACACCTACAGCCTTTTTTGAAATTGCAAGACCCTGATCCGGAGACGGGGGGCATTTTTCAATCATCATGCTTATAAAAAGCTTCCAATTTTCGCTTATGGACGCACTCATTTTAGGAATCATTCCCTTAAGGTTAACATCCCTGTATACGACAAAGAAAATTCTCTTTCCTGATTTCCATCCAACAATCTGCTCTGAGCCGACTCTTCCGGCCGCAAGCCCTTTTACGGCTGTAAAAACAAATGATGCAGCCGAGCCGTCCTTTAATGTCAGGTTCATTCCGCTCGGATCAAGAGCGCCTCCAGCAACCTGCTCCGGCTCTCGAGCCTCAACAACCGGAGCAGCTGCAGGAGCAGCAGGCTTAACAGTCGCTTCAGGCTGAGAGACTGCTATTTCCGGTTCAGCATTCTGTACTTTTCTTTTCTTGCTTACGGCAGCTCCAGCATCAGCAAATAATTTGCTGAGTTCCGAATCATCAATTCTGAAAGACATATAAAATAAAACCTCCGTTAAACAAAATAAGTATATCTCTTATTTCGTCAATATATCATCCGATCCTTTTTTAGGCCTTTTCCGAATTTGAAGGGGTGTCTTTAGGAAAAAGCAGAGTAAGAAGCAGAGCACCAAGAGGAAGAAGCCAGAACCACTTCATAAGAAGGGGGAGAGTAATTGCATCTGCAAGGTGGCCTAAAAATTTTGATCCTACGCCGCCCAATCCTATGGCGAAGCCGACAGTAAGTCCGGCAGCCAGCCCCATGTTGTTTTTCATGGATTCCTGCGCCATAACGAGAGTCGAGCTGTATGAGGCAACAAGTGCAAATCCAATAATTCCGGCCAGAACCATCGCCCATATTCCTGAAACAAAAGGAATCACCGCCGTAAGCGGAACCGTAAGAAGCATGGATATTATTATTATCCTTTTTCTTCCGAAAACATCGCTCAATACTCCGCCAAGGTATGTCCCTGCAACTCCGGCCATAGAAAATACGGCCACATAATTTCCTGAAAATGATGCAAGCTCATTCATAAACTTGACATGATAAAGAGGAGTATATGAAGTTATCGCAGTGTATGCCGTCGATCTGAAAGCAATAAAGGCAATAAGTATTGCAATGAAAGCGGCAGAACCTCCTGCGGCAGACGCACCTTCCGATGATTTCTTTGATGCAGCCGACTTATCTCCCGCATGGGAAGCCATCTTTATATGCCTCATAAAAAACATTAGCACGAATATAAATATGACAGAAGGAAGGGCGATCCATGGCGTATTGTCAAATCCTCCTGGCAGGCGCAGCAGCTGAGCCATAATAAGAGCCCCCAAAGCGAAGCCAAAATTTACTCCCAAAGAAAACATTCAAATAC
>JAKSUM010000128.1 GCA_024409025.1 bacterium
ATGCAAAATATCTTTCATGCCACTTTCTGAATGCTTCCGATATCGGAGAAGGATTCTCTTCAGGAAAATCAAGCAGACTGCAGGAAAGACGCATCTGATTTGATATCTCGTTATGGACCTCTTCAATTGAAGGCTCAAAATCATCAGCCTTTCTCGCAAGAGCATACAAAGTATTCAGCATTGCGCTGCCCGAAGGACCCCAATTTACAAGTATTGTGTTTCTTGCCTCGGCCTGAGCGGCATTAAGAGCCGCAATAACTGAAGAAATTCCGTATTCGGCATTTTCAGGAAGAGAAACCTCTCCGTCAATGTTGCCTGCAGCAATTTCAATGTCGTCAAGAATGCCTATATATGAATCAAAAAGCCCTATGACCTTTCCAATGGCTTCCCGTGACTTTGGTAGCACGTCAGCAGGCTGTCCGGACAGGCGGCTGAAAAAATTATTTCTGAAAGTGAAAACATTTTTTTTAGTTTCCAAAACAGCAGAAAGAAGTCTTCCGGCATCATTATCAGACGGAAAATTTCTTAAGGCTTCTATGATAAGGCAATCCTGAGCCATATGGCATCCTCCACACAGTTTTATTTAATAAATAGACTTTCAAAAAATCAGGAAAATATTCCTGCAACAAAAAAAAGCAGGTTTAACTTTTTTCTTCTAAAAATATAAAGATAAAGCATTTACCCTATAGGTATAGTGCGTGATAATCAACATACACATATTTTTAGGAGGTTACTTCTATGTATATTAACGGCTTTAATTCATCCTCAATGTGCGGATGCGGTAATATAGGAGGATTTGGCGGAGTCCAGTCACTTATGTCATCCAGTCTTATGGGCTCTGCAATGTACGGAATAAGCGGAATGAGCGGAATGTTCTCAGGCTTAGGGTCAATGTCATCAATGTGCGGATGCGGCATGTTCAACACAATGAGTATGATGAGCATGATGAGGCAAATGATGAGCATGATGCAGCAGATGATGAACATGATGCAGAGTCAGATGTCTCAGGACGGATGCTGCGGACTCAACTACGGCGGCAACATGCCTTCATATCCTTCATGCTGCTGTGATCACGGAACAAGCTATGGCAACTATGGTAACTATGGCAACTATGGCGACTATGGCAACTATGGCGACTATGGCAACTATGGCAACTATGGTAACTATGGCAACTATGGCAACTATGGACATGTCGGACCCGTTATCGGTAACCTCTTCGGCGAATACAACGAATACGGAGCAAATAACGGAGGCATCTTCGGAGGAGCATTTGATGACAGCATCTACGCAAACGGCGGATACAGACACGAAATAAGCGGCGGATTCGGAAACGACGACATACATCTCAACCACGGACATGCAGGACATGTTCACGGCGGAACCGGCAATGACAGCATTTATCTGCACCATTCAGGGGCCGGTCATATACATGGAGGCACAGGCAATGATTACATCAATATGGATCACTCCCATGCCCATCATGTAAGCGGCGGTAAAGGTAACGATAACATATTCCTCCATCACTCAAGCGCTGACGAAATCAGCGGCGGCAAGGGCAACGATAACATCAGCCTTATACACCACTCGCATGCCGGCGAGATCAATGCAGGCAAAGGCGATGACAACATCTATGTCGACAGAAGCTCAAGCGTAAAGACAATAAATGCAGGCAAAGGCGATGACACGATAACAATCGAAGCAGGCAACCAGAGAATCACCGCCCAGAAGATCAGCGGTGGCAAAGGCGACGACACCCTTAACTACAAAGTAGGAAACGGCGGCGGAACCGTAAAGTATGACGGCGGAAAGGGCGACGACACTCTCAATATCAATGCTTCCGAAAATAAGAACTTCGCAATATACGACAAGAACGGCAAGCTTATCTACAAGTCTCCCAACTACGACGAGAAGACAGGCACTAAGTTCGAGACAAACAGCGTAGAGAATATATCCATCAATCAGGGTAACGGAGTAACCATTAATCTGGAACAGGGCATATTCGGCAACTACAGCAAATCATATTCATACGGCAAATAGCTGACGATACGGCAGCCTGCTTAAAAGCAGGCTGTTTTTTTATGCCTGAAACAATTACTTATTGATCTTTTTTATATATTTTGATAAAATTAAAATTTAAGACAAGAGAAAAAAAGGATAAAAAAATGCTCGAACGCCTTTATAATGAGATGGCAGAAAATTCTCTTGACTGGATTATTTTATCCGGAATCAGGACCAACTGCCCAGACATTATGTATATAGCAAAAGGCTTTACATTTGCAGAGCCGATTATCGCAATAAAAAGAGACGGGAAGCCTGTTTTCATACATGAAATGATGGAGTCGGAAGAGGCCCTCCAATCTCAAGAACAGACAATATGCAGAGATGACATAATATCCAGATCAAGCCTTATAAGCCTCCCTGCCGGACAAAGAACAGGAGCATTCTGGAATGCCCTAATAAAAAAATTAGGAATATCAGGCAAGGTCCTTTTTACAGGAAGCGAAGCGACAGGAAAAGCCTTCATGATTTATGAGGAAATCAAAAATCATCCTGAAATAGAAATAGCGCCTTTTGCAGCCTCATCAATATTAAAGACGGTAAGAGAAATAAAAACAGAAAAAGAAATATCGTTTATACGGAGGACATCAAAAAAAATAATAAGAATATTTTCAGAAACGGAAAAGTTCATCAGCTCCTGTACTGAAAAAGACGGCTTTTTATATGATTCCTTCGCCAATCCCGCCTATTTGGGAAGCATAAGGGACATAGCAAAGAGAATATATTCCGAAGAAGGGCTTTCAAAAAAAGAAATACCGATAATATCCATGGGCTCAGATGCGGCGTCGCCTCATATGAGAGGCAATGACTCAATGCGGCTTGAAACGGGGAAAACAATAGTAATGGACATATCCCCTGCCGATGAAGAGACCGGATACTATTCGGATATGACAAGAACCTTCTGCATAAATGAAGCGTCTGACAGAATAAGGACTCTCTTCAGAGACGTAAAGGACGCATATGTAAAGTCATCATCACTCATAAAGACAGGAGAAAGGCTTTCAATTCCGGATGAAGCCGTATGCGGACTGTTTGAGGAGAGAGGACATAAGACTCCGAGAACGCATCCGGGGACATCAGAAGGATATGTCCACTCCTTAGGGCATGGAGTCGGGCTTGAGGTTCACGAATTTCCCCAGCTCAGCTCAAGGAATACGCAAAAAACATTCAAAAACGAGACGGTATTTACAATCGAGCCTGGACTATACTACAAATCAATTGAAGCCGGCATAAGACTCGAAGACACTTTTTATCTGGATAAACACGGCAAGCTCATAAATCTTACCGAATATCCGATGGAATTAATAATAAAAACAAAATAACCGGAGGAAAACATGGAAAAACAGCCCCGCGTAAGAATAGCTCCGTCCCCAACAGGCGAGCCCCATGTCGGGACAGCATACATAGCCCTTTTTAACAGGGCTTTTGCAAAGTCTCAGGGAGGAAAATTCATACTTAGAATAGAGGATACTGATCAGGGAAGATCAACAGCCGCATCAGAACAGGCGATATACGACTCCTTAAGATGGCTCGGACTTGAATGGGACGAAGGTCCGGACATCGGAGGCCCTTATGCCCCTTACCGCCAGTCGGAAAGAACCGAGATATATAAAAAATACGCTCAGGAGCTTCTTGATAAGGGACTTGCATACAAATGCTTCTGCACAAAGGAAGATCTTGCCTCCATGAGAGAGAGACAGGAAAAGGAGAAACGCCCCGCAATAGGGTATTTCGCATCCGATTCCCCCTGCAGGCATCTTACTCCCGAACAGATAAAGGAAAAAGAAGAGCAGGGACTTCCGTATGTAATAAGGCTCAAGGTTCCGGACGAAAATCCTGACGCACTTATCACCTTCTACGATCATACAAGAAAGAAAGAGATTTCAAGAAAATACTCCGAAATCGATGATCAGGTACTTCTGAAGGCTGACGGATTCCCGACATACCATCTTGCAAACGTTGTTGACGATCATCTCATGGGAATAACCCATGTTATGAGAGGCGAGGAATGGATCGTATCAACGCCAAAGCATATCCTTCTTTACAACGCATTCGGCTGGGAAGCTCCCGAATTCTATCATCTTTCGCTTCTCAGAAATCCCGACAAGACAAAGAGCAAAATATCAAAGAGGAAAAATCCTGTATCGCTAAGATGGTTCAGAGCTGCCGGATATACTCCCGAAGCCCTTCTCAACTTCCTTGCCCTTATGGGATATTCACGCAGCGTCGAAGGAAAGACAAAAGAAGAAATCAGCGCAATGGAAATCTTCACAATGGATGAGCTGATAAAGGAATTCGATCCTAAGAGAATATCGACGACGGGTCCCTCATTCGACTATGAAAAGCTCGCATCCATAAATGACGCATATACACAGAGGATGTCCGTAAGCGAATTCTGCAAATATAAGGCGGAAAGAACCGAATATCTCATGGAATATCTCGGCGACCTCGCTTCAGAAACAAAGAACAGGTTCAGAAGATTCGATAAGGAAATAAACACAATAACAGATTTCTTCTTCAGAATGACAATGAATTATAAGAGCGAGGAGTTCAAGAAGGTCAAGCTCCCCTGCCCTGAAATCGCGGCAATGCTTAAGGCGGTAAAGAAGGCATTTAAGGACAAGGCTCAGGTTATACGCTCTGCGGAAGACTTCCACCAGACCATAGCCGAAATAGTGGAAAAGAACGGATTTTCAAACAAAGCCCTCCACATGGCAGTCAGGATAGCGGTTGCAGGATGCGGAGAATCGCACCCGCACTACGAATCTCTTGCCCTTATGGCAGTATACAGAAGCACGAACCGCTTCGACGAGGCTACCGCC
>JAKSUM010000129.1 GCA_024409025.1 bacterium
AATATATGGCGGCGAGGGGGTTGCGGCCCAGCCTATTCCGGCCGCAATCATCGGAAGCATAAGCATATGCTGATTATGAATAAATGGAATGGCAAGCAGTCCAAGCCCGCATATTACAAGGCTTATCGCATGCGAATATGCGGTTCCGATCTTTTTTACGATAAACGGTATGCAGAGGGCGAATATAGGAGTAGCCAGCCCTTTTATGACCTGTGTAAAAGCTCCCCATCTGATACCTTCATCATATATGGGCATATTGGGATCCGACGCGCCGAATACGCTTTTTGCCACTGCCACAGTATAGAACATCCAAAAACAGTAAAGCCCCATCCAGGTGAAAAATTGAACAAATGCAAGCTCTTTCATTACTGCCGGCATATTTACAAAGGCTTCAGATGTGTCTTTCAGCCAGGCTTTTATTGCTTCTGCCGGAGAGTTCTCGGATTTTTTGTTTTCCTGCTTCTCCGGCGGATACTCATCTGTCGTGCACACTGTATACAGTATCGATATTATGTATATTATTGCACATACGTAAAAAGACGCATGCATTGATGTGGGAGCGTATTTCTGCATCCATGGCATTGCTTTTATGAAATCCAGCGATGCTATAAAGTTTCCGCATATCGTGCCGAGACCTATCATAAGGGTCTGACGGGCAAATCCTGTTGCTCTCTGTTTTTCATTTGTCTTATCCGCCACAAATGCCCTGAAGGGCTCCATGCTTATATTTAGCGATGCGTCAAGTATCCACAGCAGTCCTGCAGCCATCCAGAGTGCTGAAGCGTTAGGCATAAGGAAAAGGGCTATTGTTGCAAAAATTGCTCCTATAAGGAAATACGGCCTTCTCCTCATTTTAAGCGAGCTTATCCATGTCTTGTCGCTAATATAGCCTATTATCGGCTGTATTATAAGCCCTGTCATGGGTGCTGCAAGCCATAGAAGCGGTATTTGTCCTGCATCGGCGCCGAGCTTTTCATATATGGAGCTCATTCTTGCAAATTGGATTTCAAATCCATGCTGTATGCCGAAAAAGCCTACGCTCATATTGAGTATCTGCCACCATTTTAGATCGGGCTTGTCTTTCATTTCAGCCTCCGGCTATTTCTTTAGGTTCTCTATTGCTCTGACAAGCCTTCCCGCTGCCTCCTTCGTGTCTTCGATTGAAGGTACGAGGGCAAATCTGACAAAGCCTTCTCCCGGATTGACTCCGTCCTTTTCTATTGCAAGGGCCGGACCAGGGGTTACTACAAGGGCATACTCCTCTTCAAGAAGATATTCCGCAAATTCTATTGATTTCATGTTTTCAGGAACCCTCTGCCATATGTAGAACGTGCCTTCAGCATATCCTGTAGGCATTCCTGCATCTTTTAGGGCTGACTGGAGAATATGTCTCTTTTCAGCGTATTCCTGTCTCATGCTTTCGACATGCTTTTCTTCCTTGAGTGCCTGAGCTGCCGCATACTGGACAAAATTGGCGCATCCGGAATCCATGTTTTCCTTGCATGAGAGAAATATTTTTATTATATCCCTGTCTCCTGCCATAAAGCCGGCTCTCCAGCCGGTCATATTGCTTCTTTTTGAAAGGCTCTGGAATACTATTACGCCTTCTTTTGAAAAATTAAGCGCGCTTTTTGGCTGTTTGTCGGAATACATTTCGCTGTAGCATTCGTCCGAAGCGAGTATTATTCCGTAATTTTTGCAGAATTCAATGGCTTCTCTGTAAAATTTGTCAGGCGCAAGGGCTGTTGTTGGGTTGTTTGGATAATTAATCCACATTATGCATGCGTCTTTTGCCGTTTCTGACGGTATTTCCGTCAAGTCTGGAAGGAATCCGTTTTCTTCTCTTAGAGGCATGATATAAGTTTTTTTGCCTGCTGCTATCGCTCCGCTGAAATATGGAGGATATCCGGGTGAGGGGATAAGGACTGTTCCTCCTTTTATTGCGCTTGGAAATGCGAATACCGCTTCTTTGGCTCCAAGTGACGGAAAAATTTCCGTTTCAGGATCTACGGTTACTCCGAATCTGTTATAGAGCCATTCGGATATGCTCTTTTTGTATTCCGGAAGACCGCTGTTTTCAGGATATCCTGCTGATTTAGCCATAATCATTCCCTTATGGGCCGCTTCTATTATGAAATCAGGAGTCGGCGATGTAGGATCACCTATGGAAAAATCGATCGCTTTTACGCCTTTTGCCTTTAGCGCTTTCTTTTTTTCCCTGAGACTTACAAATGGGTATTTCGGAAGCTGAGACAGCCATTCCGATGGCATGAATGATGTGTTCATTTTTTATGTTCCCTTCTTTTTTTCAGAAAAATTCTGTTTTATTGGCATATATTCCTTTTAGCCCTAATTGCCGCCTGATACTTTTATGAAGGAATGGAAAAATAAATAGTGAATATCTCCTAAAACATAATATTATAGGATTTTCTAAGGCGGTGATTTATTGTGGAGATAAACATAAGAAAGGCTGTGGCTGAGGATCTTGACAAAATGATAAACCTTGCCATGCAGTGCATAGAGTCAAGCATTCCGCCTACAAGGGAGGTTTCTCTTGAAAGCGTCAAGGCTGCGAGGATTTTTGATCTCAAGACAAGCCTTCCAAAGCTTATTGATATGAGCCATATGGGGCTTTTTGTCGCAGAGGATGAAAATGGTGTTTTCTTGGGTCATGTAATGGGCTATCTTGGAGATTCCGAGAGCGTTACTGGAGAACGTCAGGGGTGGGTCTTTGATCTTTCCGTGGACAAAAAATTCAGAAGGATGGGAGTCGCCACAAGACTTATGGAGCATTTCAATAAATTCGCCGGACAGTCCGGATTTAAATTTGTAGGGCTTCTTGTCACTACAGCAAATGAATCGGCTGTGCGCTTCTATGAAAAGCTTGGTTTTGTTGAAGAAAGAAAACGGATGGGAAAGAGGCTTTTTTAGAAGGTTTTTACACTGCTAAAAAAGAATATCTATCTAAAACAGGGGAAATTTTGTTCTGTTTGCATGTTTCCCCCTGACAAAAAGGAAGGAAAGTCTCCATGGATAATGTAACGGCTTTAGAGGAAAAAATCTCTGATCTTTCCTCGCAGATGGGTCTTGCCTTTATGAAGGCGGAAACTGCTGAGTCAAAGACTAAGCTTATTGAAAAGACAAGCCGCAGGATGGAAGAGATAACCGCTGTTCTGTCCGCAAAAATAGACGAGTTGTCCGCTGTTGCAGGCCATTCAGAGGTGTGCTCTGAGAGGATTGAAAAGCTTGAGGTAAAAGTTCAGCGACTTGCTGGCACCGATTCAGGGGCCTCCCTTAAGGGAGATATTGCCTCAATTCTTGAAAAATGCGAAAGCTTTGAAGCCGACAGGGAGCGTATCGACAGCCTTTATGACACTCTGAGCACGATAACGGAGGAAATAGGGGATAATAAGGATTCTGTCGACACGATAGCTGAAAATCTTGCATCTTTAGATAAAAAGTGCGATGCAAGAATTAATCAGATGCTCGATTCCGCAAAGCTTTCCGTTGGAGAGCTTTCCGCCAGGATTGATTCCATTGAGGAGAATCCTCCTGTGACAGGGGGGCATGACGGCGGCGCCGAGTTTGATGCCGCAATAAGGGATATAAAAGTCTCGATTGCTGATATAAAGACTTCATCTCTTGGACTAAAAAATGATTTTTCATCAAGGCTTGCTCTGCTTGAAGAAAAGTCGTCTGCCAGAGATGCTGTAATGATGACAGTACAGAAGAATGCTGATGCTGTCAGGGAAGAGCTTAACAGACTCTCGGAAAAAACTGCTGATGCTCCTGTAGCCGCAGCTGCCTCGCAGGAGGATAAAATGGCTGTTGAAGAGGCTGTAAGGCGTATAGAGTCCCTTGAGAGAAAAATTGCCGATGTCGCAATAAGGTTGGATTCTCTTGCAGCAAAGGCGCCATCTGCTGATTCGGAGCTTTCCGCTAAGCTTGCAGAGCTTGAAGCAAGGATTGTTTCCATGCCTGCATCTTCGGAGGCAAGAGCTTCTGCCGTTCAGTTTGATCCTGCCGATTCGTTTGAGAATCCGAAGCCTGCAAAGGATATAGGCTTTGAGCTTGACGATCTGCTTCAGGTCATGATAAAGCATCAGGCATCCGACCTGCATCTTAAGGACGGGGCTCCGCCTACGGTAAGGCTGGAAGGAGAGCTTATTCCAATCGGCAGCGAGATTCTTGATGCCGATACATGCAAGTATCTCATTATGTCTGGAGTTCCGGCTCATATGAGAAGGCAGGTTCTTTCAAAGAAGGCGCTTGATTTCTCTTATTCTATTCCGGAAGCGCGCTTCAGGGTTCATGTGTTTATGCAGAGAGGAACTGTGAGCGCCTCCTACAGAATGATAAAGACGTCTGTTCCTTCTGTCGAGGCTCTTAACCTGCCTCAGCATATCAGGACATTCGCAAATCTTCCTAGCGGACTGGTCATTATATCCGGAGCTGCAGGATGCGGAAAAACGACGGCTTTGGCTTCTCTTATTGATTATGTCAATACGAACAGCAAGCTCCATATAATAACGATTGAAGATCCTATCGAATATCTGCATACTGATAAGCTTAGTCTTGTCGCCCAGAGAGAGATTGGCGAGGATGCCATATCTTACGCTTCAGCAATCAGATCTGCTCTGAGAGAGGATCCCAATATAATAGTTTCCGGAGACATTGATTCCTATGAGACTCTTTCTGCCGCTATTTCGGCAGCAGAGACCGGTCATCTCGTGCTTGTCTCAATGTACTCTGTAGGAGCGGTCGAGACGCTGAAAAAGCTTATAAGTCTTGCTCCTGCTGACTGTCAGGCAAGAATAAGGGCAGCACTTTCTTCCGAGCTGAGGGCCATTGTCTCGCTCCAGCTTCTCAACA
>JAKSUM010000013.1 GCA_024409025.1 bacterium
TTGTGATATTAGATGTGTTCATAATACACCTCCTTGAGTGTATTTAAACACATTTGCACATATTTGTCAATCAATATAATTGCTTAACAATTTCTCCTTTTATACGTTGACTCCGTAATTTCTGCAGAGGGCTTCAAGACCGCCGCTGAATCCGCTTCCTATGGCATTAAATTTCCATTCGCCGTTATGCCTGTATATTTCGCCGGTGACAACCGCCGTCTCGATGGAAAAGTCCTCTCCCAAATCGTATCTTATCAGTTCTTTTCCGGATATCTCGTCTACCACCCTTATATATGCGTTTTCAACCTGTCCGAAGTTCTGTCTTCTTTCCTCTGCGTCGTAGATTGTGACGGCAAAGTCAACTTTGCTGATATTTGAAGGTATAAGGGAGAGATCGACTAAAATCTGCTCGTCATCTCCTTCTCCGTCTCCAGTGAGATTGTCTCCAGTGTGCATTACGCTGCCGCTTGAGTGCTTTGTGTTTCCGTAGAATACGAAATCAGCATCGTCTGTTACTTTACCTGTGTCTCCGAGAAGGAATGCGGTTGCGTCAAGATCAAAATCTGAGCTTCCGGAATATCTGTTTATGTCCCATCCGAGCCCTATTATAAGCTTCTTAAGGCTGCTGTTGCCCTTGGTTAAATCAACCTTCTGCCCTTTTTTGAGGTTTACCGCCATTTCTTTATTGCTCCTTATAAGATGTTTTTATTTGAATTTTGATACAAGCTCGCTTATGCTTCTGTCTTTTGTCGGATCACCTATTGCTGCAAACTGCCATCCGTTGCCGTCCCTGAATATCTCTCCGAATATCATTGCCGTCATTCCGCTATAGTGTTCGGAAAGATTGTATCTGCATATCTCCATGTACGTGTCATTGTCGACGATTCGTATGAAGGCATTCCTGATCATGCCGAAATCCTGTTTTCTTTGATAAGCCTCATATATGTTGACTGAGAAAATAAGCCTGTCATATTGTGATGGGATATTCTCAAGATTTACGAAGAGCTGCTCGTCATCTCCTTCTCCGTCTCCTGTAAGATTGTCTCCCATATGGCGCACTGCTCCTGAATAGTGCTTAAGGTCGCCATAGTATATCAGGTCTTGTAAGTCTTCAAGCCTGCCGTTTTTGCAGAGACAGCATGAAACATCGCAGTCTATTTCAGGAGTTATGCCTAAGAATCCTAATATGCCCTTCGGCGCCACTGGATCCCATCCGAGCCCCACTGTTATTTGTCTTAGCTGGCCTCCGGCACTTCCCCTGTTGTTTTTACGGAGACTGACCTTCTGTCCTTTTTTTAAATTGATTGCCATGATTTCCTCGTTTCTGGTATTCTAATCCTGTCCGGCTGCAGAGTATGCTTTTTGCTGACGTTTATGTCTTCTATTATTCGTTCGCAATGCTTTTTTTCCCTGTCTGGATTAATGGAGCATGCTTAAGATTTCTTCTCTGTGCCGCTTACATTCTTAATTTCAAGGAAAGCCATGAACATCATGTGTTCATGGCTTTCCTTTATGGTTGTTATTTTGACAGATTGCTGCCTCTTTTGAGGTTTCTTGGCTCTATAAGCATTTCATCGCCGGTCATAAGGGATATTATGCCGTTTTTGGATTCCATGCATTCTTCTACCATGCCGCAATAGTTGTCCGGATGGAATTCGTAATCGTCAGGTTCAGGATATGACACTGTCACGCCCTCATAATTTCTGAGAACGACCCTGTTGTATCCCTGAGAGACGATATAATTTGGAGTAACAGGGATTTTCCCTCCGCCTCCTGGGGCGTCTACTACGAATGTCGGTACCGCAAAGCCTGTCGTATGGCCTCTCAGAGCCTCGATTATCTCTATTCCTACGCTTATTGGGGTCCTGAAGTGCGATATTCCCTTTGAAAGATCGCATTGGTATATGTAGTATGGCCTTACCCTGTTCTGTAGGAGAAGATGGACCAGATTCTTCATGACTCCGGTGTGGTCGTTTATTCCTCTGAGGAGGACGGACTGGTTGCCTAAGGGGATTCCGGCGTCAGCAAGCTTCCACAGGGCTTTTTTTGCCGTCTCTGTCATTTCGTTCGGATGGTTGAAATGGGTGTTGAGATATATCGGATGATATTTTTTGAGCATGGATACCAGCTCGTCATCTATCCTCATAGGAGCTACCACAGGCATTCTTGACCCTATTCTTATGATTTCGACATGCCTGATTTCCCTGATTTGGGAGATTATGCTTTCAAGCCTTTCCGTGGACAGAGTAAGCGGATCGCCTCCGGACAGAAGGACATCTCTGACCTCCTTATGCTCCCTTATATATTCGATGGCCTTCTTTATCTGTTCTTCGGGCATAGGGGCGTCAGTCTCTCCTGCGACCCTTCTGCGGGTGCAGTGTCTGCAGTACATTGAGCACTGATCTGTTATCAGAAGAAGCACCCTGTCAGGATATCTGTGGGTGAGTCCTTTTACGGGGGAGTCTGTGTCTTCGGCAAGAGGATCCTGCATGTCATGGGCGAGAATATTCAGCTCTTTTATTGTCGGTATAGCCTGTTTTCTGACAGGATCATGAGGATTTTTGAGATCTATAAGAGAGAAGTAGTATGGGGTTATTGCCATTCTGAGAGTGCTCAGCGCATGCTTAAGCCCGTCTTCTTCCTCTTTTGTCAGCTTTATGACCTCTCTGAGCTGATCAAGTGTTTTTATGCGGTTTCTTATCTGCCATTTCCAGTCATTCCATTCTTCGTCGGTGACATTTTTCCATGGCTGGTAGTTTCTGAAATCGTTTTCCATAATATGCGCCTATTTTGAGAATCTTTCTTCAAAAATGGATTTAAGCACTGGTATGCTTCTTACTGTCTCAAGGGATATTTCCGCATGATCCTTGCAGTAGCCGTTTCCTATTATCATCTCTATGTCATATCCTACGCCCTCTGCCCCCAAGGCCGCTTTTGTAAAGCTTGTCGCCATTGAGAAGAAGTAAACCTTGCCTCTGTCCCTGCAAGCAAGCACCGAACTCATTTCCGTATCCGGAACATTGACGCAGTTTATGACGAGATCCGCCATCTTTCCGTCTGTAAGCCTGCTTACTTCATTGTATACGCCGACAGCGTCTTTTGCATTTGCCCTGATGAGATCGTCTGCCATACCGAGTCTTTTTGCTGTCTCAAATGCCTTTTCCGAATTGACAAGGCCTATTATTCTGACATCGCTGCCTAATTTTTTCTTTGCTGCTGCGGTACAGAGAAGCCCTGATTTGCCTCCTGCTCCTATAATGAGCACTGTATCGCCTTTCTTGGCAAGTCTTTCCGCCTGAGCAGGGGCTCCTGCCACGTCAAGTATTGAAAGAGCGAGAGTCTCTGTCATGTCTTCAGGGATTTTTGCGTATATTCCGGATTCGAAAATAATTGCTTTGGCAGTTACTTCCAGCTGATCCTGATCGAGGATTACCCTGTTGATTTTTTCTATTTTAAGGGGGGTGAGGGAAAGCGATACCAGTGTGGCTATCTTATCGCCTTCCTTTAAGTCTCTGTCTGAGAGGGCGCTTCCTATTTTTGCGATGCGGCCTATGAGCATTCCGCCTGAGCCTGTTACCGGATTATGCATTTTTCCGCGGTCACTGACAATCTTAAGGACCTTTTCCGCTACCTTTTCCTCATCTCGACCGACTTCCTCTATTATCTGTCTGAAAGAGGCTGAATCTATGTTAAGCCTTATGACGTCGACAAGAATTTCATTATCCGCTATTTCGGGATTATTGTCGACTTTCCATGCAGGCTGTGGAAGAACTCCTGCCGGCTCGATTACCCTGTGGGTTCCAAATTTGCATTTCCTCATAAAGCACCTCCGAATTGTTGGCTTGATTAATTGCTTTTGGAGAAAAAAGCACCCGATCTTCAGACCGGATGCTTTTTTCTCAGATTATTGCTATATTCTCTTCCAGAGCTTTGCAGCGAGCTCGCGGGCCTTTGCGGCTATTCTTTCGGTATCGATTCCTTCGAGCTTCTTGTCATGCATAAGGACTTTGCCGTTTGCAATTACGTCACATATTCCGTCTGCTCCCATTCCGAAATGGATGTGGCTGAACATATTTGCGCTTGTCATAGGAGTCCAAGGAGTATAGTCAACTGTTATTACGTCTCCGGCAGCTCCCTTTGCTATTACGCCCATAGGAAGTCCGAACTGTCTTTCTGCTATCTTGCCGTTGTTCTTGAATGCGAGCTGTGCAGGCTCTGCCCAGCTTACTCTGGGATCAAGGGCATTGAGCTTGTGGAGTACGTTTACGAGCTTGAAGTGCTCGAGTACGTCGCAGTTGTATGCGTCTGTTCCAAGTCCGGCGACTACTCCTTTTTTAACCATTTTAAGTACTGGAGCTACGCCTACTGCATTGCCCATGTTTGAATAAGGGTTGTGAACTGTGCACGTGTCGGTCTTTTTGAGAATGTCGATTTCGTTATCGTTAATGTGGACGCAATGTATGGCAAGGCTCTTCGGACCGAGGATTCCGTGCTTCTCGAGTCTTTCGATTACGGGCATTCCGTAGTGCTCTTTGTTGTAGTTTACGTCTGCTATGCCTTCAGCCGTATGGATGTGGAATCCTGCTCCGAGTCCTTCAGCGGCTTCAACGGCCTTGTCAAGGCTCTCATCGCTGAGAGTGAATGCGGCATGCATTCCGAACATTGCCTTGACCATTGGATCGTTCATCTCTTTGCATTTTTTGATGAATCTTATGTTTTCTTCGATGCCTTCGTCTCTTATTGCCATTCCGTCTCTGTCGGAGAGCTCATAGCAGAAGCTTCCTCTTATTCCTATTTCTCTTGCTGCTCTCTCGTTTTCGTCAAGGCTTCCGAGTACTGCATGCGGGCTTGCATGATGATCTATTATTGTTGTAACGCCTTTTTTCACGCACTCAATCATAGGAAGAAGGGCGCTGTAATAGCAGTCTTCTATAGTGAGGGTCTTGTCAAGTCTCCACCAGAGCTTCTCAAGGATTTCGCCAAAGTCCTTTGCTGGCTCTCCGGGAAGGAACATGCCTCTTGCAAATGTGCTGTAGAGGTGCATATGGGCGTTGATTAATCCGGGCATTATGAACTTGCCGCCGGCGTCAATCGTCTTTTCAGCAGGGGCTACATTCTTTTCTACTTCTGATGATTTTCCGAAATCAGCGATTATTCCGTCCTTGATATAGACAGCGCCGTTTTCTATGAGCTCAGGATTGTCTCCCATCGTCAGTATTGTGCCGTTCTTTATTAACAGTGTTGACATAAAGATCCTCCGAAAATTGGTAACAAAGTTTGTCAGGCCGCTTTGTCTGTTTATAGCAGCCGCATTTCAATTTAATTCTTATCTTTGGCATTAAATCCTTTTTCATTTTTAAATAAAAAAAAGCGCTCAGCCAAGGAGCGCTTTTTTAATGATTTCTATATAATTTTTTTATTTGCCGAAGTATCTCTTAAGAAGACCGTCAAATCCTCTGCCATGTCTTGCTTCGTCTTTTGCCATTTCATGAACCGTGTCATGGACTGCGTCATAGTTCAGCTGTTTTGCGAGCTGTGCGAGCTGGAGCTTGCCGTCGCATGCCCCGCCGTCTGCCGCTGCCCTCATCTTGACGTTTTCCTTTGTTGAGTTGGTGAGTACTTCTCCAAGAAGCTCTGCAAATCTAGCTGCATGATCGGCCTCTTCAAATGCATATCTTTTGAATGCCTCTGCTATGTCGGGATAGCCTTCTCTGTCAGCCTGTCTGCTCATTGCGAGGTACATTCCTACTTCTGCGCATTCGCCGTTGAAGTTTGCTCTGAGTCCCTCGACTACTTCCTTGTCGAGATCCTTTGCTGAGCCTACTCTGTGCTCATCTGCATAGTCCTTGGCTTCGGCGACTTCTGCAAAGGTTGTTGCTCCGCAGATGGGGCATTTGTCAGGAGCCTTGTCTCCTTCGTGGGTATAGCCGCATACCGTGCATACGTATTTCATAAAATTTTCCCTCCTTTTTTATTATGAGCGCTGCATTTTTTGCATAGCCCGTGAAAAACTATATTGCATGAATCTATTTCAGCTCCGATGTGACTGATTGCCTTTTCTATTATTCCTTCTCCTGCTGATTCGGGAATATCTGTAATGAAGCCGCACTGCCTGCAGACCATGTGATAGTGGGGCAGGGGATTCATATCATATAAGGCTGAAGATGAGATTCCTTCGAGTTTTTTTATTAAGCCTTCCGAGACCATCTTACCAAGATTGCGGTATACTGTTCCTAAAGCAATTCCATACTTTTTTACTTCTTCATGTATTTCTTCCGCTGAAGGGTGCAGGCCTGATTTTCCGGCATATTCTAATATAAGCTCTCTCTGTCTTGAATTTTTCATAAAATGAGAATAATTCCTATTTTTAATTCTATCATTTATTTTTTATTATGTCAATGTCTTTGCTTTCATTCTGCCTGATGAATCTGTCAACGGAATCGGCGCAGTCCTTCATAATGCCTGATCTGAATTTGGCATTTTTTAGCAGTTCGGCTTCTTTGTCATTGCTTATAAAAAGAGTTTCAATTATGACAGAAGGCATATTTGCATGCCTGAGTACATAATATCCTCCGTATATTGCCCCTTTGTCTTTGATTTCTCTTCCTGGAGACAGCTTGAATGCCTCTGCAAGCCTTCTGTCCTTTTCCTTTGTCCAATAAACGGCAAATCCGTTTGCGTTTTTATTTACGGAGGCATTGCAGTGCACGCTTAAGAATACTGTTGCGGAGTTTGCGTTTCCGATATCTGCTCTTGCCTGAAGCTCTACTGCGTCAGGCGAATTAGGCCATGTCACGTCTCTGTCGGAGGTTCTTGTGAAAACAGTCTTATATCCGTATTCATTAAGGATCCTTCCTAATTCCAGCGCAAGCTCAAGATTTGATTTCTTTTCAGATACGCCTATTCTTTTATTTACGGCTCCTGCATCTCCGCCGCCATGTCCCGGATCTATGACGATTGTTATCGAATGCTCGGGAAGTCCCGTTATTCCGAATCCCTTATTATGCTTTACAGAATCCTCTTTTTCTCCAAATTTTATTACAAGTGTTTTTTTGTCCGGATTTTCAAATGAGAATTTTGAGTCTGCCATGACTGAGATTCCGAGAATTCCGTAGCTTGAATTAAAGAAGTATGATGATATTCTGTTTTTTAGGCTTTCAGGAACTGATATGTCTGCAGTCTGTGACAGCATTGGTATTTCAGCTGTCATCCGCCCTGTTTCTTTGTCCGAGTGCCAGAAGTATCTGAAAGGTCCGGATGCTTTTACTGTTATTGAGCTTTCATCAAAAGATATGCTTTCCAGCCTTTCAGACGCATATCCGCCCGAAAGATTGAAGGATGGCAGGAATTCTATTGATGCTTTTTCCGAGCAGGCTTTTGTTATTGTAAATCCTTTTCTGTTTTCCGGAAATGGTGTTTTTATTGATATTCCGTTTTCTTTCTGCTTTATTTCGGCCTTGAGGGATTTTAGGGCTATTGATGCATTTTTTGCTAATTTTGCATCACTGAAGAAAAGCCCTATCGATGAGTCGGATTCCTCTTCCTGAGATATTTCGCATAAAATTGAAAGGCTTATGGCCATCCTGTATGATGATTCAGAGCTTATCTCTTCAATTTTTGTTATTGTGGGGGCAAGCTCTATCTCAAAACCGTTTTCTGTTTTTTCAAGCCTTTTTATATTTATATTGGCTTTTTGAGCCAGCTTCCTCAGGGGAATCATTATTACGCCGTCTTCGTCTTTTATAAAGCACCCATCTCCTTGGGCGTCTTGAAGGGAGTCCTCTTCCGCGGAAAAATATGCGTCTCCGCCCGGAGCTGTTACTCCGAGCGTTTTTCCGCTTGATGAGAGTGATGAGAGTATTTTAAGATCCTTGAAGATTTCGGAATCAGCCCTTATAAATATTTCAGGTTCCTTGCCATATTCTTTTGACAGGCATGGAATTCCCCATGATCTCCCTGCCGCATTGATGGAAGCATGCGAATGAAAGGCTTTGTTATTTTCTGATGCCATGCATTGGCCGATTACGGACATAAACATAACAAAGGAAATTATTATTGCGGATGTTTTCTTTTTAATCATTTTTTATTTTTGTTTTCTTTGTTCTTTTTTGCTCGTTTGGATTGCTTTGGAATTTCGCTTTTATCGCTGTTTATTGCCGCTGCGCTTGCATCGTTGCTGTTTTTTTCTGCTTTGTCCTCTGGAGAACATTTAGGGCTCTCTTCCGGTTTTGCAAGACCTTCGTCAGATTTTTCCAGCTTTCTTTCATATGACTTTAGGAAGGGAAGCCATATAAGGGAACTGATTGTCATGTTTACACCTAAAAGGATTAGGGCTCTAAGGTCCTGACAGCATAACGGAGCGCCGAAGAATGCCGGCAGAACCCAAGGGACTTCAATAAAAGGCCTTGTTACGAGATTCATGCTGCATGCGAAATATGCTGTAAGACCGCAGCATACCGGAGCGAGAATAAACGGTATTAGAAATATGGGATTTGCGACTACAGGCAATCCGAAGAGCAGAGGTTCGTTTATATTGAATAACGATGGCACAAGAGCCATTCTGCCTATTTTTTTCATATGTCCGTTTTTAAAGAATAGCAGCATAAAGGGCACTGCGAGAGTGGCTCCCTGTCCTCCTGCCCATACGAACCACTGATGAAAGGGATACGCTGTTATTGCCGGAAGGATTGTTCCCGGCGATGAAGCATGGACTTCAGTGTTAAGCAGAAGAAATTTCTGCCAAAGCGCGAAGAAAACGCCGTTTATGACGGATATTCCATGGAGACCTGCAAATCCGAACATATGCATGAATACATTAACACAGGCAACGCATATTGCCGTATCTCCCAATTTTTCTAAAGGCTGCATAAGTCCGATAAGGGAAGCGTATATGTCTATGTTAAATATATATGTGATTGCCCAGACAAGCGTTATTGAGCATAATACAGGAAGAAAGCTTGCAAAAGCTTCGGCAACTGCCGGAGGAATTGATGGTGATGATTCTTCTGATTTTTTATCTGCAAATATTTTTTTCCAAGCATTGGCTGCCACTCTTGATATTTCTACAGTCAGAAGTCCTGAAAGTATAGCCAGAAACAGTCCGTCTCCGCCAAGAGGCCTTAGAGGCATTACCCACTCTGGATTTCCTCCTGATGAAATCACGGCTTTTACGGGTTTCATTGTAAGAAGAAAGGCTGCAACTGCTCCCATTGATTGTGGCAGTACGGGCATTGAATAGCTTTTGGCAAGGGATGCCGCAATGGAAAACGCCACAAATAGGGAAAGTATTCCCATTGTGAATCTGAATGGGATAAGCAGATTCTGCCAGTTTGCCGAATACCACTCTCCAAATGGTGATGAGGCTATATACGGAAGATACTTGGATATGACTTCCTGTTGAGAGCCTAAGAGAAGAAATGTGCTTCCTGCAAGTATTATTGGCATTGATGCCAGCATTCCGTCCCTTAATGCGACAAGATGTCTTTGGGAGGCGAGCGCGGACATTAACGACATGAAATTTTCTTTTGCTTTTGCAAATTTGTTCATGGATGTTTTTCCTTGGTGTTTCTTTGGGTTAATTAGATTATTGCATTCTTTTTTCAAATCCTTTTTTGTTTGAAAATCGCTTTCCAAAAAAGCGGAAATTTAGTATAATAGTAGAAATTGTAATATAAAGAAGATTATTTCTTCAAATAAAATATTTGGAAGATAGCCGGATTTGTTTTATGGAATTCAAGTATTCTGATGATGTTATAAAAAAAGAGATGTGGACCGGCGGCTTTATATGTGCCGTGTCCATGCTGTTGCTTTTGATTTTTGTTTGCGCTAATTTTCATTGGGGCGTTTTTCAAAAAGCCACATCTCTTGTAGCTATACGACATAGCGGGACAATACAGTTTTTCTGGTTTGCCATTATAGCAGTCGGGTTGCTTGTTTTTTGGGGAGGCCCCCTGCTTGCTGCGGCAATAAACAGAAAAACGCTGCGTTACGCTGTAAGCTCGTCAGGAATAACCGTTATTAACATATATGATGCAAGGGCCGTCATAAGATGGCGTGATATAATAAAAATTACTGAGACTCTTCAGAGTGTTGTTATAACCTCTGAAACGAATAAGATTATTATTTATAAAGATATGAACATGTTCGAAAAATTTTATTCTTTTGTCCTTTCGCATGTGCCTAAAAAAGCATCAAAGGACATAAAGAATTCTGAGGCTGTGGAACCATCTGCTTCTGAAAGAAAGAATGAGACAAAGAAAGAGCTTAAGAAAGATACAAGGGCTCTTCTGTCTAAAATTCTTGAAAATGATGCAAAGAAGGCCGGACAGAAAATGGGAGGAGATGTTGTTCAGGAACAGCCTGTTGCTGATTTGCTGAAGCAGGCAAAGCCTGCAGTGTCTTCTGTTGCCGATTCTTCGGATAAAGCGTCGAAGTCTGCAGATTCTTCTACCGGCAAGAGCTCTAAAAAGCCTGAAAAAACCTCCAAGGGTGAGAAGAAGGGCAAGCTTCTTGATGCATTTCTCAACGGTTCTGCCGATGAAGAAGGCACAAAGCTTTCAAAATCGACTATGGTCATGTCAAAGTCAGCTTTTAAAGAGCTGACTAAAAGAGCTGCTAAAAGAAGCCGCAAGCCTGTTAATACGGATGAATCCGCTGTTTCTTCCGATAGCGCCGATTCTTCTACGGAAGAGCAGCCGAAGCCTGTAATAAAACCGTCAGGCAGGCTGCGTTCAAGGGTGGATACATCCACTTTGTCTTTAAAGGATAAGTCTTCCATATTGTTAAGCGCTATTGGTGGTGATGAGGAAGAGAAGAAGGCCGAGCAGGAAAGTCAGGTAAAATTCAGCCTTGAGACTCTGCAGGCTTCTGATGTTAAAGCTGTATCAGACAGCCAAAAGGAAGATTCCTCTAAAGAAGATGAAGCATCAAAGGAGCGCAAGAAAGAGCAGAAGAAAAAGCTTATTTCTGATTTTCTTACCCAGTCAAGCGAAGATAATAATGAATCGGCTATTGCTGTTGCCATGGGCAAGACTGAAGCTCTTGCTGCCAGAAGGGCGGAAGCGGAGAAAGCTCTTGCTGCTGCAAAAAAGAAAGCTGAAGATGCTAAAAAAGCCCTTGAGGAGATGAAGAAAAAAGTAGCTGCTGCCAGCTCTTCGTCTGATAAAAAAGAATCTTCTTCTCCGTTTGCCTCAGAGAGCTCATCTGCGTTCGTCAGTCCGTCAGAGGATGCTCCTTCTCCGTTTGCCTCAGAGAGCTCATCTGCGTTCGTCAGTCCGTCAGAGGATGTTCCTTCTCCGTTTGCCTCAGAGAGCTCATCTTCGTTCGTCAGTCCGTCAGAGGATGTTCCTTCTCCGTTTGCCTCAGAGAGCTCATCTTCGTTCGTCAGTCCGTCAGAGGATGTTCCTTCTCCGTTTGCCTCAGAGAGCTCATCTTCGTTCGTCAGTCCGTCAGAGGATGTTCCTTCTCCGTTTGCCTCAGAGAGCTCATC
>JAKSUM010000130.1 GCA_024409025.1 bacterium
CCGGTAAAAATGCAGAGAACCTTTTCTTTCCGCGTCATTTATTGTCGGAACCTCCGAATCCGTTAAGGAAATCGCTCGGCTTAAGACTGTCAATATAATTGCGGAGCTTCTGCCTGTCATTTCTTATGTCACTTCCGAAATCATCATCCTCATGCCTTGCAGCTTCAGGATCAGATGCCTTTCTTTCTATAACGCTCTCCTCAATAACAATCCTGTCATCAACAAATATAGGGGCTTCAGTCCTTAGCGCAAGGGCAATGCAGTCACTGGGCCTTGCGTCAATCTCCGTCTGCCTGCCGTCATGCTCTAAAACGATCTTTGCATAAAATGTATTGTTTTTTATGCTGTCGATTATGATCCTGTCAACCTTTGCCCCAAGCTCCCGAACTATCGATGCCATAAGATCATGGGCAAGAGGTCTTGGCAGGGAGCTTCCCTCAAGGGCAAGGGCAATTGCTGTTGCCTCAAAAGGGCCTATAAGTATCGGAAGACGCATTCTACCTGCAGAATCCTTAAGTATAACGACAGGATCATGGGTAAGAAGATCTATCCCTAGCTTTTCAACCTGCATTCTTTTCATAAACAAAATCCTTCCTTCGGACAGCTGGAGTATAATCCCGCTTTCCGACTGGCATGAGCTCTGCGGCCAGAGCATATAGGCAATTATTTTGCAAGCTCGGAGCTGAGCCTCAGTATCTCTTCCCTCTCCCTTTCATTAGGGCAATTTTCCGCAGCTGAGGCAAAATATCCGGCTGCCTCGTTATTCCTGTTTCTTGAAGCAAGGAATACTGCATATTCCTTGGTGTATTCCCATGAATAGCCGCTCGTCTTCATAGCGGCAAAACGCTCCTTTTCCTCTGTAAGCCTGTCTTTCTTCTTAGAAGCGGCATATGCCTTGAGTGAATGGTAGTATGGCTCATTTGCAGGATCTCTTGACATCATCGAGTCAATATAGAGCGATGCTTCGGAATTCCTGCCCGCAGCAGAAAGGATGTCAATCTTAAGCGAATGGAGCTCCATCCTGTCAGGAGCAATCTCATTAGCCGTCGACCAGGTCTTTAATGCCTTTTCATAATCTCCAAGCAGAACAGCGACACGGGCATAATCCATAAGGTAGGCGACATTTGAAGGCTGAGACTTCAGTGCCCTAATTATGTAGTCGTATGCCTCCCTCCCCTTCTTTTCATGTATAAGAATGACTCCGAGAAGATGGAGGACGGAGGAATTGTCCGAATCAAGCTTTTCAGCAGCGATAAGGCTCTGCCTTGCTTTAGGATATTCGCCTTTCTCAATATGCTCCTTAGCCGAATCAACATAAGCCTTAAGCATGATGGAACTGAATTCCCCGATATTCTTGGAAGGCATGAGATTTATGGCCGTCCTGAAGGACTCTATTGCCAGATCAGGCTGATTCCTTCTTGCGTATGCTTTTGCTATATAAATATGGTACAGGTAATTAGTAGGCTGAAGCGCAAGAGCCTTCTGATACTCAGTCAGCGCCATGCTTACAAGACCTTGATTGAAATAAACCTTGCCAATCATGGCAGGAACAAGCGAATCCCTCGGGGAAAGCTCTTCAGCCTTTCTGAACATCTTGATTGCCTCGTCATACCTTCCCTCTTCCTCAAGCATTACGCCTATCGCCTTGCAGTAATCGACATTCCTGCAGTCAAGCGTTGCAGCCTTTTTAAGCTCCTCGATCGCTCTAGGCCTGTCGCCCTGACAATAATAGGCCATGCCAAGATCTTCCCTGTATTCCGCATTGCACGGCTGCATGGAAACAGCCTGCCTGTATTCTAAAATTCCAAGCTGGCCGTAATCCTTTTTCATATAAAGCATGCCAAGCCTGTTATGGGAGCCTGCCGAAGATGAATCAGCCTCTACTGATTTTTCATAGTGATCTATCGCCCGATCGTATGCCCCCATGGTGAGATACAGCTCTCCAAGATGCTGATGCACCTCAGTATCGCCGGGATGCGATGCGGCTATATGCGCAATCTCAGCGGCGGCGGCTCTTCCGTCTCCCCTGCTCAAATACATATCCGCAAGCTGAAGCCGTGCCTCCCTGTTATCCTCCTCAATAGAAAGGGCGCTCGTAATGGTCCTGCGGGCCATATCCGTCTTATTCTGCCTAAGATAGAGATCGCTTAAAGAGGTATATACGTCAGCATTTTCAGGATTTATGGTCAAAGCCGAGTTATAATTCTTTTCGGCCTGTCCGAATTTTCTTTTCTTTTTGTACAAATCGCCCAGCCACGCATATACCTGTGCATTTTCAGGCTCATATCTGAGGAAGATCTCAAATTCCCTTATGGCGCTGTCAATCTGATTTATACCCGAATACAGATATCCGAGCTGCTTATGCGCCTCGGCATCATCCGGATTGGATGTTATTATATATGTATATTCCCTTATTGCAGAAGCTATATCGCCCTGCTGGGCATAAAGAGACGCAAGAGCTCCTCTGGCTTCAGGATTGTTCTG
The DNA here is from genome assembly GCA_024409025.1 of bacterium. GTDB lineage: Bacteria > Vulcanimicrobiota > CADAWZ01 > CADAWZ01 > CADAWZ01 > JAKSUM01. The sequence continues at coordinate 2,485 of JAKSUM010000130.1, forward strand.
ATTAAGCTTCAGGGCATTCTTATAGCATGCGACGGCATCACCGGGACTGTCAGTCCTGCGGTAGTATCCTGCCATACATATATGGGCATCCGGATCGTCAGGGAACATCTCAAGGGCATCCGAAAAAGCCTTAAAAGCGCGCTCGTAATCCTTCTGCTCAATATAAACCCTTCCTATATTATAATAGGCTTCGGCAAAATCAGGATTATATTTTATTGCAAGATTAAAATGTTCAAGAGCCTCATCATAGTCTCCTGATTTAAAATATGAGACCCCTTGGCTGTTCTGATACTCAGCATCCCCTATCTGACCGTCAAGGGCCGGAAGCTCGGATCCGCATCTAGAGCAGTATGAAAGAGATACGGGATTCTCCTGTCCGCATGACGGGCATATTACGGATGAAGGCAGAAGTCTGCCTTCGGCAACTGTCTGAGAAGCTGTGGCAGCCTTTTTCATCTGCTCTATGAATTTATTGTACCTTTCCTGCTCAGGGCTTTCAGAAACAGGCTCTGATGATGGAGGAGGCATTACAGGGAATATCTGAGGAGTCTCAAAGCGCGGCTCCTGAGGCTTTGTCTCTGCCTTCGGCTCAGTCGCCATTTCAGGCTTTTTTTCAGAAGGAGCCTGAAACAGGGGCTGCTGAGGAGGGACATAGAGAGGAACTGCCTTTATCTCGGGCTCAGCAGACGGAGGCTCTGAATAATGAGCCGCCGCAGGCTTCTCATCCTCTTTCTCCTCGTCCTCGTCTTCGCCAAGCATTGTCAAAAGCTCGGCGCTCGGCTGTATTTTAAGCTCATACTGCGACTTTCTTTTTTCCTGAAGCTCATCTTCCTTCTTATCTCCGTTAAGGCTCGCAAGAAGCTCGGCCTTAAGGGCGGCAAGTCTGTCGCTGTTGACCTCCGGAGCCTTTGCCGACTGAATATTCTGAGGACGCCTTGAACCTCCTTCAAGCCATTCCCTGACAATAGCCTCCATTTCCGAAGCGGACTGGAATCTGTCAGCAGGATTCTTTTCCATGCATCTCAGGATAAGCTTTTCAAAAACCTCAGGAACCTCAGGATTTCTTTTTGTCGGGAGAATAGGAAGCTCATAAAGATGCTTGTTAAGCATCTCCGGAAGAGAATGAGCATCAAAGGGCGGCGCTCGTTCAAAAGCCAGTAGAGAACAAGACCCATGGAATATATGTCAGCCCTGTAATCAGCCTCGGCTCCCTTTGCCTGCTCAGGTGAAAAATATGCAATGGTACCCATCACGCTTCCGGTCTCGGTTATGGAATGGCTGTCGTCAAGAACGGCAATTCCGAAATCCATAACCTTGACCTTGTTTTCGTCAGTAACCTTGATATTTTCAGGCTTTATGTCCCTGTGCGTAATCTTCTGTTCATGAGCGTAGGCCATGGCATTGCACAGCTGTGCAAAAAGCTCTGCCATGTACCTTATGTTTATTACGCCTTCCGCTTCGACAATGTCCCTGAGAGATTCTCCATGGACATATTCCATGACTATATGGAAGAGGCTGTCCTCCTCGCCTATGTCATAAACCTTGACGATATGCGGATGATCAAGCCTTGCCGAAACCCTCGCCTCTCTTAAGAAGCGCTGGACGGCCTTCTTTGACGCGGTCTTTTTCGGAGGAAGCACCTTAATGGCAACAAGCCTGTCTAAAATGGGATCCTCGCCTTTATAGACGATTCCCATACCCCCTCTTCCAAGCTCCTTTATGACTTTGTATCTTCCTATATAAAGTTCTTTTGACATGTCGATTTACTTCCGGCTTCTGTCTTATTGTTTTTTTAAGGTAAGGCCCGGAGGCATAGAATCTCCGGTGAAAACCTCTTCGGGCTCAGGCTCTTCAGGCATAAGCTCCAGCAGGGGCATTATAAACAATTCCTCCGCTCCCGATTCCTTCAAATATTTTATAAATTCGGCCCTTATTCCTTCTTCAATGTCACGGCTGCCGTCACCGGTAATCATGCCGATGGCGGAAACTGCGGCAAAGGCCGCTTTCGTCCTCGGACCTTTGGAAATTATGCGTTTTGCCCAAGCCACGGCATCATTAGGAGGCACTATAAATGTCGAGCCGCCAAAGATAGTCCTTCTTCCTCCTATCCGTTTTATAAGCGAACAGGCAAAATCGGCGTCCCTCGGAAAGACCTGCTCCATTATCAGATCACCAGTCTCCTTTTTAAGGGAAGCCGGAAGCTTGTCAAAATATGACAGCATGGAGTAAATCTCCCTGCGTTCCGCCGCATTCGGAGTAGGTCCAGAGAAGGACTTTATATGCTTTTTCCCCTTAAAAAGCCATGATGAAACCCTGTCAAACAGAGTCCTCTGAGCCTCTCCTGAAAGACCTCCGGCACATCGTCTCCAGAATATGT
>JAKSUM010000131.1 GCA_024409025.1 bacterium
TAAGGCCTGTCTTTAAGGAAGAGCTTGATTACTTCGGCTTTGACAGGCATTGGAAGTATCCGGAAACAGATGCCCCGCTATTATGGGCAGAGGGCATAAGACGATATATACTCAACGGCGAATGCGTGGCAAAGGCAAGCGAGGGAGGCTTCTACAGCAAGGCAAAAATTGAGATATACAAGGAAGACCTTACTCTTGAGCCTATAGACATTGAAGACCTTTGGAACGAGAACAAAAGCATAATGCTCGGTCTCGAAAAGACATCCATAGACTTTATAAGAAGGGTCTATAGGGAATACTCGGAAAAGGGAATGGCTTTTGTGGTGGCATTCAGCGGAGGCAAGGACTCCCTTGCTCTTCTTGACCTTGCAGCCAAGGCGCTTTCACCGGAGCAATTCTCCGTAGTCTTCAGCAATACGGGCATGGAGCTTTCCACAACCATTCAGTCCGTAGAAAGGGCAAAAAAACGCTGGCCATCATTAAAATTCTATGAGGCAAAAAGTCATCTTTCTCCAGACGAAAGCTGGGACGAATTCGGCCCCCCTGGAAGAAGAATGAGATGGTGCTGCAGCGTCCATAAATCCGTACCTACAATACTTCTCATGAGAGAAATAACAGGCAATTACAACATAAAGGCTGTTGTATTTGACGGAGTAAGGGCAGAAGAAAGCGCAAGAAGAGCTAAATATGAAGAGGTCAGCGAAGGCGTAAAAAATATAAACCAAATCAACTGTCACCCTATTTTAAAATGGAACGAAGCTGAATTATATGTGTATCTTCTTCACTATAATATTTTATTGAATGATGCATATAAAACAGGTTGTAATAGAGTAGGATGCACTATATGCCCTCTTTCATCTGGCTGGAAGGACAGCCTGACAAACCACTTCTATCATGAAGAAATAGCAAATCTTCTCCATAAAGTAGAAGAATACACTGAAAATGCCGGAATACGCCCAAACCAGCGAAAAAGCTATATTGAAAAAAACGGCTGGAGAACCAGAATGGGGGGAAACTTTCTTAAAAATGGCGGAAATCGACTAATTGAAACAATAGAAAATGACAAAATAAAATTTGCTTTTTCAATACATAAGCAGGACTGGCTTGATGTAGCCCCCATACTCGGGCCTATTGTGGAATTTAAGGACGGAAAAGGCTCTCAGATAATAGGAGGCAGGATATATCACTTTTCCATTGACACGGAAAAGGCATATTCAGTCAGCTATTTTCCGTATAAATTTATGGACAGATATCTGATAAGCCATCTGAGAGGTCTTGCCAGAAAAACAGCCTACTGCATAGGCTGCAAGGCATGCAGTGTGCAATGCCCCACAGGAGCATTCTATATTGATAATTTTGGGAAAATACATATCCGCACAGAGAAGTGCGTTCACTGTTTAAACTGTATAAATGCAATAGAAAAAAGTTGTTTTGTTGCAAAATCTCTTACAACAGCAGAAGGGGGAAATATGATATTAAAAGGCATGGATCGCTATAAAACTTTTGGACTAAGACGTCAATTTATAGAACATTTCTTTGAATATAAAACAGACTGCTTTACAATGGGACAATTCGGTGTAAAACAATATGATTCACTAAAAACTTGGTTAAGAGAATCGAATCTATTGTCAGCAAAAACAGGCAAAGGCGATAAATCAGGAACAGTCACTCCTCTTTTTGAAAAAATACATCATCTTGGAGCAGGACACCCTATTGTATGGGCAGTCATATGGACAAACCTCGCATACAATTCCACTATCTGCAAGTGGTATATTATGAATTCTGCTATCTGTGAGATCTATAATAAGGCAGAACTTGTTTTCATGCTTGGAGATGAATATTCCAACAATACAAAAGATAACGCAGTCACAGCCCTATTTGAGACATTCCGTCACAGCCCCATAGGCTCAGTATTAAAACAGGGAATCCCGATACAGACAGACTCTAAAAGCTTCAAAATTAACAGAAAGGGCTGGGAAAATCCTGATCCAATAGCCATTCTCTATGCGCTGTATATATGGGCGGAAAATACCGGCAGATACACATTCACGCTCTCCCAGATGGCAGAAGCAAGAAACAATCCTGACACAAAGGGAGTCGATCCCGTATCCATATTCGGTTTAAATCCTGACAATTTCAAAAACATTCTTCAGGAAATCGCAATTCAGTTTGACAAATATCTGAGAGTAACATTTGTTGCAGATTTGGATAATGTGACATTAACTCCGGAGGTTTCATCACTTGACGTGTTGGATCTGATAAAAGGTTAAGAATAACAAGCTGCAGATTATATTTAAAATAATATTTAAACAATAAATTTTCAGGAGCAGTTAATGGCAAAATATAACGCTTATATAGAATTAAGCCCTCACTATGAGTCAGTAGTGGATATCGCTTCAGACCAGAGAAATCCTAACATGTGGCAGGAGTATATCGTTCATGAAGATATGGTTAAGGCGATAGAAAAAATATGCGAATCCCTAAAGTTTGAAGACATAGACAAACGCCGCTCGTTCTGGATTCATGGAGCATACGGAACAGGAAAAAGCTATGCAGCCATAGTCCTAAAGCATCTGTTCGAAGACAATATTTCAGAAATAGAGAAATTCTTCTCAAAACAGCAGCTGACACAGCATAAGGATAAATTCCTCTCAATCAGAAAAAAAGGCGAATATCTTGTAATATGGAAGAGTCAGGCGACGGACATAACAAGCGGAACCCAGCTGATGATGTCAATGGAACAGTCAATAAGGGAGAAGCTTGCAGAAAAATACGGAGATAAGGCATATTACGGAAAAAGCTCCCTCATAAAGGCAGCAAAGGAAGCGGTTAATGACAGCTCAATAAACTGGGAAGCAATATATGAGGATCCGGCATACTGTCTCTATGACGATTACGGTAATGTCAAGGAATTCAAGGACGACGTCCTCTCAGGAAATATTCATGCGGCAGGCATCGTCTCCAAAATCTATATGGACAAGGGCTGGGGCTTCAACAAAAACCTCACCATGTTCAAGGAATGGATAAAAGACATAATACATGGGAACCATCTTGAAAAGACCGGCATAATCTTTATATGGGATGAATTCACGTCCTACCTCCGCAGCAATCAGACAGATGACGTCCTCCAGCCGCTGTCGGAATTCTGCAAGGAACAGCCGTTCTTCATGTGCCTCATAGTCCATAAATCCGATACATGGATAAGCCAGATAGGAAAAGACATCTATGAGAGGATAAGCCACCGCTATCACTCGTTTGACTTCCACATCAGCGAGGATGCAACAAAGGAGCTTATCGCCGGTTCCATACTGACTAAAGCCGGAATGGAAAGCGAATGGAAGTCAATTAAGGACGACATGATAAGTGGAATAGGCAAATATCTGACGGAATTTGACAATCTCTCCCTGAAAAACCAGAAGGAGATATTCCGCAATCTTATTCCCATACACCCAATGACCATCTCCCTGCTCTCAATAGTCGCCCAGAATTTTGGAGCGTCACAGAGGAGCATATTCAGATTCATGAAGGACGCAAAGGAATCCGAAGAAAATGTAGGCTTCATAAACTATATAAACACATGCGGTCCGGATAAATGGAAATGGCTTACAATAGACTATCTCTGGGACTATTTCTTCACAAGAGAGAGCGACGTACATAATTTCAGCAACGCCGCAAGAGAGGCATACAGTCACTATATCGCAACAAAGGATTCAATCGGAAACGAGACCCTTATTCATGTATTTAAGGCTGTAATGCTCCTAATATCAGTGCTTTCCTCCGCCAATATAAGCAATCTCTACAGTAAGGCATCCCAGAGAAACATAAAAGCAACAAGGCAGACTATCAGAAAATGCTTCAGGGGCATGTTTGAGGAGACAGAGATTGACACGTATCTTGACAATCTCGAACAGATTGACGCAATAAGAATAGAGCATATGCCGAGCGGAGACAAGAAGCTGCTGATACCCTATTCAGGCAAAAGCAGCAAAGACATATTCGGCAAGACGAAGGAAAAAATAAAAACCGAAAACAGCAGATACCTCCTGTTTAAGAAGGACGGTGCTCTTTCCAAGCCCATTGAAAATACGCTATGGGAAGAAAAAGCCTTATTCTACAGAATGGCAGTATCAGCATGCGATGCGTCTAAAAACTCAATCGAAGCCAAATATGCGGAGCTGCAAAATGATATTGAGAAAAACAGCCATAAATTCGGACTCCTCGCAATAGCCATATCCGATTCAAGCAGATATAAGACGGCAATAGAGGCTGCCGAGGCAAAGGCAATAGGCGACACGACAGGCAGAATAGCAATATGCGTATTAAAAGAGCCATTCACGGAAGAAAATCTCGACAGATGGTATGACCAGAAGACGCATGAAAAGATAGCAAGAGATGAAAATAAATCCAGTGATGCTGACAGGTATGCTGATGAAGCCAACAGTATTGCATCAATATGGGCTTCGGAAGCAATAAACGGCGAGATCTTCTGCGCATACAGGGACAGAAAATATGCGCAGATACACGGAGCATCCAGCCTCATGGGATATCTGGAAAAAGACATCATCTTGGGAAGCGTGTTCCCCTATGCTCCTGAAACAATAACCCAGCTTGTTCCGGTATTCAAACAGAAAACCAACAAGACAGCACCACTTAATGCAATACGGAAGAAGTCTGACAACAACCAGATAAAGCCAATGGAAGACGCATTAAAGCGTCTGTTCATATGGGAGACAGCAAGCATAGATGAGCTTGCAAATGTAACAGGCAAGGCTGAAGCCGTTGGTAAAGTAGCCGCCTTCATCAGCGAAAAATTTTCACAGTCCTCTCAGGTAATGCTCTATGAGCTATGGGAGGA
>JAKSUM010000132.1 GCA_024409025.1 bacterium
AAACAGCGGAAGTCTTTTATAAAAAAAAACAAAAAAAAAGACGCCGCATTATGCAGCATCTTTTAAATCGCTTAGAACTTGAAGTGCGAGAATGCCTTGTTGGCTTCAGCCATTCTGTGGGTGTCTTCTTTCTTCTTTACAGAAGCGCCGGCACCCTGTGAGGCATCCATAAGCTCGTTGGCAAGTCTGTCAACCATTGTTTTGCCTTTGCCCTTGCGGGAGTTGGCAACGAGCCATCTCATAGCGAGAGCGCGCTTGCGAGCGGGAGCGACTTCGATCGGAACCTGGTAGGTAGCTCCGCCTACACGCCTAGGCTTTACTTCGACCTGGGGCGAGACGTTTTCCATAGCCTGCATGAAAACCTTTATGGGGTCTTTGCCGGTCTTGGCAGCTATAACATCAAGAGCTCCGTAGAAAATCTTCTCAGCAGTGCCCTTCTTGCCGTCAAGCATAAGCTTGTTCATGAAGCGGGCTACTGTCTCGTCTCCGTAAACGGGATCGACTATTATGACTCTTTTTTCTACTTTACCTTTTCTTGGCATATCAAAAACTCCTTACTTCTTTGCGTCTTTAGGTCTCTTTGAACCGTACTTCGATCTGGACTGACGACGGTTGTTGACACCGGCTGTGTCGAGAGTGCCTCTGATGATATGATATCTGATACCAGGAAGGTCTCTGACTCTTCCGCCTCTGATCATAACCACGGAGTGCTCCTGAAGGTTATGGCCGATACCGGGGATGTAAGCAGTTACTTCGATGCCGTTTGTAAGTCTGACTCTGGCGACTTTTCTGAGAGCTGAGTTAGGCTTCTTAGGAGTTATTGTCTTAACCTGTGTGCAGACGCCTCTCTTCTGAGGAGAACCGGGCACTGTGAATGTTTTCAGTTTAAGAGAATTATAGCATACTCCGAGCGCAGGAGACTTGCTTTTCTTCTTAGGGGTTGTTCTACCCTTTCTTACAAGCTGATTAATTGTAGGCATAAATACCTCTCCGTTTTACTTAATATAATTTTTCTCTTATATTTTCACGCCATACTTTCACATCAAAAGCTTCCTGCAAAAGATATAGCCTTCAACACGTTTTATTATTTTATCACCTGAATTTTATTATGTCAAGGGCAAAAAAGCCTGCTTGCAAAATAAATCAAGTCTGAAATGAATCACGGATACCCAAAACAAGGAAAAAAAGCGTCGTTGTTAGAAGAATACCGCAAAAACATTTTATATTATACGATAATAAAAGCAAAAAATCAATATGACAGAAAAAATAACGCTGCTTTTAGGCATTGACTTTGAAACGGCAAATGAAAAGGCTCATCCATGCAGCATGGGCATTGCAATGAAGAAGCTTTGGGGCGAATGGATAATACCGTCAGCAGAAATGCTCATAAATCCCGAAAGCTACTTTTCATGGAGATGCGTACAGGTCCATGGAATAACAGAGGACATGACGGCAAATTCTCCGATATTTCCTGAAGCCATCGAAAAATTCAGAAAACTTTCTGAAAGCGGGGCTCTGGTCCTCGCCCATAATGCCCCATTTGACATAAAGCAGGTCATGTCAAAATCATGCGAACGGTATTCCATAAGCATGCCCAAATTCAAATTTATAGACACGCTTACCGCAAGCAGAATAATGACTCCAAAGCCTCATACACTCTCAGATATGGCATCAAAGCTTAAAATCGAGAGCTTCAGCCACCATAAAGCCGGAGCAGACGCAAGAGCATGCGTCATGATATTTGAAGCCCTTATGAAACAAGCCGGAGCCAATGCTCCTGAAGAATTCGCATCAAAAATAGGAATAGAGATAGGAAGTGCCGGAAAAAACATATATAAGCCATGCATGAAAAAACAGGATGCCTGATTAAAGCATCCTAAATATATTCCATATCATAATAATATTTAAGAAAGGTCCGCCAATGAACAGTGTTTCTGAAAATCAGGGCATAGCCCTGACTCCTCGTGAAGCCGAGGTAATAATATTAAAGGGCATTATAAACAACAGGGAACGCAGAGAAAAACTAATCGATCTGATATCGAACGGCAAGATATCCGAAGAATTAGAGCCGCTGTTTATAGCAGTGCTTCTTATTTTGGAAAACAAGGATAAAATGGAACCTTCCGATCTTCTTGAAACAATACCTGATGAGGAGCTTGCCACTGCTCTTTTTGAAAACCTTCCGACAGATGAAGAGACTGACGCCGCAGAGGAAGTCTTCAGAGGCATAAATCCGTCTTCTAAAAATACAGATCAGGCGATTTTAAAAATCGCAACATGGAAAAGGGCAATAGATTCCCTTAGCGACAAGCTTGGAGAAGGAGAAATTACTCCCGAAACATGGATAGAGAGAGTATTGAACCTCCTACCCTCCCCTTCAAGAGAAAAGGAAAAGGAGCTCAAGGAAGCTCTTGAACAGAGAGAGGCGGAAATAGAAGTAATAAAAAAAGACAGGGACAATATAAAGGCGGAGGCAGAGAAAAGCAAAGGGCAAAAAGAAGAAATAAAAAGCCTCGAATCAGCCATGAGACTGAAGGAAGCGGCAATAACCTCCCTCAACAGTCAAGTGGAAGATCTTAAAATAAAGCTCGAAAAGGAAAAAATAAGGGCGGAAGAGGCGGAAGCTAAATCAAACGGCGATTCCGGAGCCGATGACAAAATAAAACAGCTTGAAAAAGACGGCGAGTACCTGATGTCCGAGCTTGAATCCAAAGAAGCCGAAATCAGCAGGCTCACCGAAGAAATACAATCAAAAGACGAACAGAATGCGCATGAAGTCAGCAGGCTCAATGAAGAGATAAAAGCCATGGCCGGAGAGGCGGATGCGGAAATAGGCAGGCTTAATCTGGAAATGAAAGCCATGGCCGAGGAGGCGGATGCGGAAATAAACAGGCTTAATCTGGAAATGAAAGCCATGGCCGAAAAGGCAGTGGAAGACATTGATGAGGGGAAAAGCAAAGAGATAAAAAAGCTCTCAGAAGAAGTGGAAGCCATATCCGCACAGAAGAATGAGGAAATATCGCTTCTGAATGCAGAAATAGAAGAGTTAAAAAGTAAGATAAGGCAGCAGGAAGCAAATCAGGAGCCATTAGCTAATGAAAGCGGCCTCAATCATGAAGCAATGGAAAGCCTTAAAAAGCAGGCATCAGAAACGGCAGAACGCCTGACAAAGGAGATAGAAGAAAAAGACGCATTAATACAGTCTCTCAAAGGCTCACTTGACAGCCGTGCAGAATCGGTCCGGACATCAATGGAAGACGGGCAGGAGGATCTCCGCAAAGAGCTTGAGCAGCTGAGGAAAGCAAAGGACGAGGAAATCGCCGAAAAAGAAGAAAAGCTCGTCTCAATAAAGACGAAGGCAAAAGCCCTGCTTCAGAAGACCAAAGAGAGAGAGGCCATGTATGAAGCCTCAAGACAGGAAAACGAAGCCCTGGCAAAAGAGATTGAGAATATAAAGGAACAGCTTGCAGTTGAAGCGCAAAAAAGAAAAATCTGCGAGAACGAAAAAAAGAAAATAGAAAAAGAGCTTGCAGAGCTGCACAATGAGAACAAGCTCCTGAAAGAAGCCGGAGGAGACGGCCTTATGTCGTCAGCAGACGCAATAGCGGCAAGGGACGAAACAATCGCCGCTCTCAGGGAGGAGCTGGACAGGACATCTTCAGGCTCTCCGTCAGAGTCTGTAAAAAGCAATCATCCGAAAGAGGATATGGAATCGGCAAGAGCCGCCGTCTCAGAGGATACATGGCAATCTGTACTTGAAAACATTCAGAGCGGTCTTCCCGCAGTATATATGCCGATGTCGACAGGATTCGATCCGATAAACAGCGCAACAGGTGGAATAGGCGGCCTTTCAGTAATATGCGGAGGACCCAAAAAAGGGAAAACCTCTCTTGCGCTTCAGCTTGCGGCAGACGCAATGCTTAGAAACAGCGACATATGCTGCCTCTATTATACTACCGACGCCCTTCCCGAAGCGCTCTACTGCAGGATGATCTCACAAATTTCAGGACTCAATGCGTCACTACTCCATTCAGGAAGAACGGAAAATCTGGATGCCCAGTCAAAAGAGCTGCTCAGCCATGCCTGCGGCCGTATAGACCGCTGCAGGAACAGGTTCGCAATAGTGGGAATCGAAAACCTTGCCCTTAATTTTGAATATTTCAAGCTTCAGGCAGGAGCCCTTATGGAAAAGAACGAGTGCGATAGAGGTCTTCTGGTTATAGACTCCCTTCCGGCATTTATAGAGGCAGCCGCGGGAAGAAACGGAATTACTCCGGCGGAAGCCCTGTCAGAGCTTAGAAAGCTTATCAACCTATATGGAATTGCCGTATTAGGCACGGCATATGAGCTGTCGTCCGGAAGCAAGATAATGGAGGAAATATCATACTCCGCGGACAGTATATATGAAATAATATCCGACAGGGAGGACAAGGCCGGCAGTGAGGGCATTGATCTGCCGATAGGCATAACCTCAAGAACATCTGCCCCATTCAGGCTCGCCACAACGTTTAATACGGGAATATGCCGTTTTGAAGTAAGAAACCAGCGCTTCAAAGCAAGAAAGATATCCCCTCAGGAGCAAAAGGGGCCAAGAATTCCCGATGCGTCCTATTCACAGAAAAAACCGTCATTATTCTGATATTGCAAATTCTTATCTTTTGAAATATAATACATTTTCATTCAGCGAAAGGAAAAAGCATTCATGCTTGAAGGAGGAATTATAACTTCATTCTTATGCAAAAGGTATTTATATCTATATACCAAATTACTTAGCACCAAAAATACTAAATCTATAATTATAGATAGAATATTTTCTGCTTTTGTTAATTCTTTCATAA
>JAKSUM010000133.1 GCA_024409025.1 bacterium
ACCATTCAATTTCATGCAATTCAGCGGCTCTTAAGATGCTCGATGTGCCGCTTCATATAAGAAATTCCGATACTGCAGATGGCGTCTTTAGGGAAAAGGCTTATATGTGGATTTCGGAGAGGCTTTCGGAAATTAATACTGATGAGGACAGGGAGCTGGCGTTCAGGACAGCCGAAAAAAAAGCCTTCTCTCAGGGAGTCGTATCTGTTCATGCCCTTGAGGGTGGCAAGGGCTGGGGAATGGAGGATGCCGATTTCATGCTGAAAAAGGAGATGAATCCGGACGGCGGAATAGGCATAACGCTTTATCCTCAGACTGTAGATATATCATGGGCAAAGGAAAGAAATCTTAAAAGGATAGGGGGATGCCTTCTTATTGACGGGACGATAGGAAACAGGACTGCCGCCCTTATTGAGCCTTATTGCGATTCCGATACGTCCGGAGAGCTTTATTTTTCTGAAAGTGCCCTGCTTTCATTCGTTGAAAGGGCATTCAGGGAGGGGATGCAGACGGCGTTCCATGCGATAGGAGACAGGGCGTCAATGCTTGTTGCATCTGTTTATAGTAAGGCATTAAAGAGAAATCCTGGAGTTTACAGGCCGAGAATCGAGCATTGCGAGGTATTTTCAGAGGATGTTTGCAGGATATGCTCGGAAAATAGCATTCTTGTTGCTGTCCAGCCGGTATTTGAAAGAATTTGGGGTAGCTCCATGTACCGCGGCAGTCTCGGAAACAGAAGGACTAACTGTTACAGGACCATGCTTGATAACGGTATAAGACTTGCTGGTGGATCTGATTACGGGGTTACGGAGATAAGCCCGCTCAAGGGAATTGCGGCTGCCGTTAAAAGAGAGGACGGAGAGGGAATCTCCATAGATGAGGCATTCAGGATGTTCTCATCTGATGCGGCATATTTTTCGTTTGAGGAAAATAAAAAAGGCTCTGTCAGGATCGGCGCCCTTGGTGATTTCGCCGTACTTTCCGAAGAGCCTTCATATGTCAATATTGATGATATCTTTGTTTTAAAGACTTTTAAATCAGGAGAATTGAAGTTTTCATCTGATTCTTCCTGCGTTAAGTGAGTTCCATGTCCTGTTTATGGCCTCTATTCTTTCCTCACCTGTAGGATGCGTCCTGTTTGGGGCATAGAGTGAATTTGCATAATATTCCATTATGTCGGCAAACCTGAACCATGCCTTCATTCCGTTTATTGAATATCCGGAATAATAGAGCATTGCGACGCCGTTTTTGTCAGCTTCAAATTCCTTTGCCCTTGTCATGTCCACATTGACATACTGCATTATCTGCTGCTGCGTGGCCCTTCCTTCGCTCCACAACTTCTGCTGCGTGAGCATTTTTTCTTTTGTATGCTCGAGGAACGCATGGGAGCCTTCATGGGCAAGTACTGAGGCTATTATTTCCTCATAGTACTCCATTGCAAGGGCTGCCTGCCTTGAGTCAAGCTTGCCCGGATATGGCAGCCCGAATGGGTTGTCCATATCCTTGAAGTTAGGCTGGACCTGTCCCTTCTGCATGCATGACTGAAGGAACAGCGTTTTCTGTGCGAGAGCCCTTGTGTATCCGGTGTCCACCTTCCCGTAATAGGCAAGCCCCATTGCATAGAATTTCATAACGTCCATCAGAAGAGAATCCAGTATTATTGATCTGTGCAGGGCAAGAGCATTGAAGCCTAATGCCCCGCATAGGACGACATATCTCACGTCCTTTGAATCGTAGTTCCTGAAAACCTTGCTTCCGGCATAATTGAATTTTGACGATATCCTGTTCAGAAACTGCTCGTATCTGTGATCGGGGGCATATTTCTGGGACATCTGCATTACCATCTGGGCGTCCTGCCTGTTAAGCTGGGCGTCAAACTGCTGCTGTCTTGAATATCCGTTGCCGTAACTGGAGTTCTGACCTCCGGGCCTGTACGATCTGTGCGGAACATAGAGCTGGGCTGATGCCGGAATCGTGAGGCAGGCGGCGATTATTGCCGCCAGCAGTGTTGTCAGAAGCCTTCTGTTCATCTGTCCTCCTGAAAATTACTCAGTCTCTTGGAGTGAATGCGTATATCTCGCCCTCATTGCTGCTGCAGTAGAGTATTCCCTTATATGCGAGAGGCACGCTGTTTGATTTGCCTTTGAGCTTGATCTGCCTGTATACTGTTCCGTTTTCCGTATTTGCCGTCAGTATGGCGCCTTCAGGTGATGTCAGGTACATGTACCCTTCGGAAACGCAGAATACTGGAGTCGATTTGACCGCAAAGTCGATTTTCCATATTTTCTCGCCTGTTACGGCATTGAATCCTGCCACTTCTCCAGCCGCGCTTGAGCATATTATGATATTGCCGCTGATTACAGGTCCGTGTACTACTGCTCCCTTAACGGATGACTGCCATATTATTTTTCCTTTTGTCGTTTTTTTTTTGAACACATTGCCTCCTCCGTCGCCTGCATAAAGTATTCCGTCTTCAGAAAGGGCGGGCCCTGATGTGTATGCAGATGAGGGCACTTCCCATGTGACGACTCTTGTGTCCCTGTTTATTGAAATAAGACCGTTTGAAAGGGTCGGTATGTAAAGCTTCACAAAATCATATATTGCAGGCGCCATTACCTTTCCCTGTATGTTTTCCATTGAAACCGGCTGGCCGGTCTGTTTTTTGACCTTTACCATAAAACCGTCGTATGACAGGGCTATAATCTCCTCGTCCGCTATGATTGGAGGGGTTAGGAACATGCTTTTCGTCCGGAATTCCCATGCCGGATCGTTTTTCTCAAGATTGACGGCTATCTGGCTTGTCGCCGAGTTGATGTACATCATGTTGCCGTCGAGCACGGGAGCCACGGCGTTGATATTGAGCCTGTATTTCTTTATAAGCTGCGATTTGGCATAATTTAATACATATAAATCGCCCTTGTCCGAAAGCACCGTAAGTCCTGCAGGCGCAGGCTGTATGTAGAAATGGGATGCGGGCTGCACCATTATGCTCCATGACAGATGGAGGAAAGGCGAAGGATTTGCGCCGAAGCTGTTTGTCCTTTCCGGATTCCCAAGATAGGTGCTCCATACAGGCTCCTGTTCTTTTTTCTCCTCTTCCGGCTCTTCCTCCTGATTTTTATTTTCGGGATGCACGAGATTTTCGAACAAATCTTCGATATCGCATGGGTGCTCCCTTTCGTGGAGAAGAGCGTTTACCGTCTCATGAACAGCCTTGTACGAGGCATCTTCAGGCAATGTAGGAGGATTGAGGGGGTCCGGATCGATATTGATTCCCGTGATGATAAAGTATAGCGTAAGACCTGCGCAGAATATATCGTATCTTGGGTTTATGTTCGCATTGGACAGTGGTGTTTTTTCGAACGGATTTTCTATTCCTGTCTCTTTGTAGAATATCGGCATTCCGATATGGATGTATCGTATTTCGCCGTCTCTTGTCAGCACGAATGAGTATGGCAGAAGATTACAGCAGCAGAACGGCCTGCGCTGTTCCTTCTGGAGGAATATCAGAAGCTCGAGCATATCCTTTGTCCATTTGATGACGGATTCTTCCGTTATCGGTATGTTTTTAAGCCGCATCTCTTCGAGAGTTTCTTCTATTGATTTTCCGTCCTGATATTCGTATATTACGGTAAAATTGTCGTTTTCATATTTGCTGTCTATGACGCAGCTAAGAACCCTGTGCTGCAGCTTTTTTAGGGCTGACGCAGTACCTGTAAGCCTGCGTCCGATCATCTCCCTTTCCTGTGGGGATCTGCCGTTTATCCTGAAATCCTTAAGTATGTAAAGCCTGTCGTTTTTATAATGTCTTACCAGACATACCGTGCCCGTACTGCTGCATGACAAGGGTTCTTCAAGTATATACCTGTCGGCAAAAAGCGCCTCTTCGTGCTCAGGCTCCTCTTCCTGCGGCTCTTCAGCCTCATTCTCTGCAGCTTCCGGAATCCCCAATTCCCCATTGGCTTCTTCCTGTACTTCCTCTTCCTCAGGAAAATCATTGAAGCAGTATGGGCAGAATTTGAAGCTGGAATCTACTTCTTTTCCGCATTCTCCGCATTTTTTCATTTGTCTGCCTCCTTGCCAAGTTATATTCCTTGCGGGCTATAGCCTTGTTGTATTGTTTATGCAAAACCCGCAGCTTTCAATAAGCTGCGGGCTTTTTATCTGTCCTGTCTTATTATTCTTTCATCTTTGCATTGAACTTGTCAATCATGAATGCCACTTCATTCTGGGTGTTCCAGAGGTCCTCTGTCTTGCAGTAGGGCTTGAGATATACGCTTGTTCCTGCAGGAGTGAATTCTATGAAGTTGATGTCGGGAGCGGGCTCGCTTACTACGCCCTTTACCTTGAGGGTCTCTTCCTTGAGCTCCTTGTATACGGCTTCGATGTCCTTGCCTGCGGGGATAAGTACCTTCATCTCAAAGCGCTTGAGAGGATTTGAAGAGAAGTTCTTTATGTTTCCGGTAAGTATCGAGTTGTTTCCTACCGCTATGAAGATCCTGTCAGGGGTCTCGATTGTTGTTGAAAATACTCCGATTTCCTTAACCGTGCCTGTAACTCCGCTTGTCTCAATCAGATCTCCTACCTTGAAGGGGCGGAGGAAGATAAGGAATGCTCCGGCTGCGAAGTTTGAAAGAAGTCCTGCCCATGCCATACCGATTGCAAGTCCGCATGCTCCGACTATTGCTGCAAACGAGGTCGTCTCCACGCCGAGTATTCCGAGGCATGAGATTATGAGAAGTATTCTTAATACTATTACGGAAACTGTGCTTATGTATT
>JAKSUM010000134.1 GCA_024409025.1 bacterium
CATTATATCGACGTCATGGGAGCCTTTTCTGCCTATTATAATGTCCCTTACTATGCCTCCGACGATATAGACTCCGGCATTACCTTTGAGCATCCTGTCAATTCCGCTTAGAAAATCCCTGAGAAGTGGCTTTGACATAAGCCATTTGCCTATGGCTGATGCCCCGAGCTTTCTTAGGACGGCTGTTTTCTCTGAATATCTTTCTTTTTTCATAATGTTATTTTTTTTCGTTGACTCTAAGCCACTCAAGGAAATCGTATCCGGACGGGCTTGCCATTATTGACGAGGTCTTTGATACGGCTACCATTCCCTGAGGCATTCCTTTTTTCTTTGACACGTTTTTTGCAAGAGTATATGAGACAGGCACCTTTGAGGAATTTTTCCCCTTTGAATGGTATGCCGCTATCTCTGCAGCTCTTAATATGACTTCCTTCGGGGTTTTTTCTCCGCTTTTTGTCTTGATTATGACATGGCTTCCGCCCATTCCGCCCGCATGAAGCCATATGTCGTTCTTTGCGGCCAGCCTCAGGCTTACTTCCTCATTCTGGGCAGAGTTTTTGCCCGACAGTATTGTGAATCCCATATAATTGTATTTTCTGGGGGAGGATATCTGCAGTGATGAGTTTTTGGTTACTGGAGTGCCGGCCCTTACGTCTGATTCAATCTCAAGCAGCTTGTCCAGATCCTCTGCCTTTAAGGCTTCCTCTCTTGCTTCCTTTATATATGCTATCTTATCGTCGGTTTCTTTTATTCTTTCCTTCAGAATCGGAAGACCGCGTTTTGATTTCGCATATTTGGCAAAGTAGCTTTCCGCATTTTCCGATGGTGAAATTGATGGGTTGAGCTCTATCTCCAGAATGCGTCCGGGATTGTCTGGACTTTCTATTGATATATGCGCGGTTCCGGTCCTTATCTGATATATGTTTGCAAGAATGGCCCTTCCTGTCTCGGCAAGGGACTCGTTCTGTTCGAGCTTTTCAAGATCGCCTTTGATTGCTTCCTTTCGTTTTTCGAGCTTTTTAAGCTCCTTGTCGAACATTGACAGCATTTCTCGGGATTTTCTTTCGAATTTGCTTTCCTCATGCTCTTTGCATCCCCATTCAAAGACCATGTCGTTTACGCTGTCGAATAGCCTGCCTCCTTCAGCTTCTGAAAGCAGCATCCTGCCTCCGGATATGCATGGGGCTATATCTCCTTCCGGCAGAAGGCTTGTCATGTCTGAAGGCTCAGGATATATATATTCCCCTTCGGGAGATATCCTGTCGTATGACAGCGTCATAAATGATCCGAGCGTCCTGTTTCCCATAAGAAGTGATAGGTTGCCTTCTCTTTTTGAAAAGTCAAATATGAGCCTGTAGCTTCTGTCCCTGTCCTCAAGATTGAATATGATAGCCTTTTTCCCCGCTATGGATGATACGGACGATATTCGTCTGTTCTTTATGTATTTTCTCATAAGCATGCAGAAGGACGAGGGGACTGCTGCCGAGCCTCTTTTTGCCGATGTGACGCATATTGCGGGGCATTCGCCTTTTAGGCGCGCGAACACGGATTTTTCGCTTCCTGCATATATTGTAAACCAGAACGAGCCCTGTTCCGTTTCATGTATGTTTCTCAGAATGCCTCCCTCAAGCATGGCGTTCATCTCCATTGAGAGAAGGCATGTAATTGCGGAATTCATATGTTTTTTCCTTTTATGGTTGTTATATTTATTATTCTATTTTTTTCATTGAAATCTTGCATGATTAATTTTTATATATGAAAGGAATGAGAAATAAGCCATAGTATATTATTAATAACGCCGGATTTTATTCCGGATAAGACCCTGATTTGGAAGGATTTTTATAATTATGAAGTGCCCTGAATGCTTTGAAGACGTTATGTCTGATGAATCTGAATGCCCTTACTGTGGAACATACTTAGGATGTGGTGACACTGGGGACGGATTCGGCGGCAATTATGTCTCTCTTATGACAGTAAGCAATGAGACAGAGGCTGCAAAGATAAGGGATTTGCTGGACAGCCAGAGCGTTCCTGCACGCATATCGCCATACAGAGCTGATGAAAAGTCCGCTGACGAGTGGGGAGAAATAACCGTGCCTGAAGATATGCTTCATTTTGCGTCTTCAGCTGTCAAGGCATGTCTGGGCAAGGATACGGGCATTCCCGAGAATGGAGGCATTATTCCTGAGGAAGAGCTTGAAGACTATGATGAAGAGGATTCTGAAGAGGATGAGATTTAGGCGGAGAGTGATATGACTGATAACGCGGAGCTTTTTAGGAAGGAGGCGGAAAAGGCGGTAATGCCTTTTATTGCCGATTTTAATGGCAGACTGTCTCTAAAGTGTTCAATCTGCGGAACTTCTCTTGCCTATTCTTACAGGGCTGATGAGATCCACCATGCGGCCAGCATGATAAAGCTGCCTGTTATGGGAAGGCTTTTTGAGGCGGCGAAGGAAGGGCTCGTTTCTCTTGATGACATGGCTGCACTTGGCGAAGGTGATATCGTCGAGGGCGGAGTCCTGTATGAGATGCATCCCGGGACTGAGCTTACTCTGCGGGATCTTGCAAGGCTTATGATTGTCGTCAGCGACAATACGGCTATGAACATTCTTGCCGACAGGCTTGGCTTCGGAGCAATATCCGAGCATATAAAAAGGCTTGGTATGGATAACACCGGCCTTGTCAAAAAGCTCATGCTTCCTCCTCCTGTTCCTGGCGCATATAACTATACTACGGCCGGTGATATATGGAAGTTTTTAAGCATGCTTGAGTCCGGGGAGATTGCCGGCAGGGAAGAGTGCGATGAGATGATCTCCATAATGTCCAGGCAGATGTTTATAGAGAAGATTCCAAGAAGGCTTCCTAAGGGCGTCTTTACTGCAAACAAGACCGGAGAGGTATCTGGAGTAAGGCATGACGGGGCAATAATAAGGGCATTCGGAAAAGCCATGATTATTTCTGTCCTGACGTCGGATTCTTCTGATGAGAATGCCTCCGATGATGTAATATCCGATATTTCAGCGTCTCTTTTCAGGGTTTTTGAAAGGTTCTGCAAAAGGGATTAGCTTCTGTTTGATAGAAAGTTTTATTAATGTCGGGCGCTTACGCCCGCATTGCCTTTAGTCGGTTCTCATTTGACATAAGTCTTGTTCCTGAAAGGGGGGATTTCTGTGGCAAGAGCATCTAAGGAGCTGTCGGATTCTCTGAACGCTTCTGCGGGGCTTTTTATAAAATCTGCTGAAAAGAGGTTTAATATCAAGCTCGATTTTTCCGAAGAATCTCTTATTGTGGCGGATGATCTGATATCTGTTTTTTTCAGGATGCAGAGAAGGTTTTCCCTTGTTGCCGCCGGCTTTTTAGGGGCTTATCTTGGAAATGCCCTGATAAGCAGTGCAGGCGGCAGATGGAGCTCTGAAAGGCTTATTGAGAAGATAGGCCTTATGAAGGGCAAGGCAAATCCTTTCGCAAAGGCTGTTAAAAGGCTTGAAAACGGGAAAAATGATTCCTTCATACCTTATGTAAAGTCGATAAAGCTTACTATGACCATGGACACGGGCTTTGCAAAGGATAAGGAAAAGCTGGAAGGACTGTACAGGGCGCTGAGAGAGGACGGATGGACAAAAAGGCTCATTTCAAGAATTGCTTCTGAATCCGAGCCTGAAAACCTGAGAGGCGAGTATGCCGAGATTCTTGGCAGGATGGGCTGCTCTGATGACGTCCCACAGCTTATCGCCCTTTTGAGGCTTCCGCAGTTTGCCTCATGTGCGGCGGCCGCCCTGCAGGGAATTCCTGATGAGAGGGCCTTCATGCCTTTGATGGACGCTCTATGCAGCGGGGATCAGCTTTTAAGGATAAATGCGGCCATGGCTCTTGGGGCGATAGGCAATCCTGGAGCTGTAGGGGCTCTTGTTTCCATGCTGTCCGATGATAATGAGATTGCCGCGCATTATGCATCAATGGCTCTGGCAAAGATGCCTCATGATATGACTGAGGACGCGATTCTTGAATCTGACGCAATGAGCGATGCCGAAAGAAAGCAGTACTGCATATTTGCCCTTTCGGAATCAGGCAGCATTAAGTCGGTTCCCAGAATAATAGAATCGCTGTTTTCTTCGGATGATTCTGTGAAGGAGGCTGCGGTCACGGCTTTTCAGGCGATATCGGATGAGTCGGCATTCAAGCCCCTTGCATTTATGATATCGGATCCTTCTGCAAGGATAAGGGTTCTCGCCGCTTATGCCATAGCAGGTTTTGGAAAGGAAAAGGCAGTCCCTCTGATAAGCAGGCTCCTTGATGATCCTGTCCCTTCAGCAAGGATACATGCGTCAAGGCTTCTCCAGTGGCTCGGAAAAGGTCAGGAGCCTCCCAGATGCCATTAATACTATAAAATCAGTTTTCTTTCGATATATATTATAAAAAAAGAAGGTGTGTTATTATGGAAAGAAGAGTTAAAATCAATTCGTCCGCCCGCCATCTCCATCTTACGAGAGAGCATATGGACATACTTTTTGGAAAAGGCTCGGAGCTTACCAAAAAGGCTGACCTCATACAGCCCGGAGAGTTCGCATCCGATCAGACGGTATGCGTTGAAGGCCCCAAGGGATCATTCCCAAAGGTCAGAATAATCGGACCTATCCGCAAATACACCCAGGTAGAGGTTTCCAAGTCCGACACGTTTGTTCTCGGCGTAAAGAATGTTCCCCTCAAGGACTCCGGTGATTTGGAGGGAGCCGGCAGGGTAAAGCTCACAGGACCCTGC
>JAKSUM010000135.1 GCA_024409025.1 bacterium
ACCGGATATTCTTGACATATATCTTTTGACCTCATTTTGACTGCAGTCGCATTTTTTCTTTGGATCGCCGTAGTATCCGCATGGGCATGGATTCATGGCGGCTACAAGCATGAAGGAGGAAGGGTATGTTACGGAGTTTTTGACCCTTGCGATTGTGACTTCCCCATCCTCTAACGGTTGTCTTAGCATTTCCAGAATTGTTCTTCCGAATTCGGGAAGCTCGTCAAGAAAAAGCACTCCCCTGTGGGCAAAGCTTATTTCTCCAGGAGACGGAGAACTTCCGCCTCCTATAAGACCCGCATATGAAAGAGAGTGATGGGGAGAGCGGAATGGACGTTCGGATATTATGGAAGCGCCTTTAGGCAATCCTCCTTTTACGCTGTAGACTCTTGTCACTTCAAGCGCCTCTTCAAATGAAAGCGGAGGCAGTATTGAAGGTATTCTTCTGGAAAGCATTGTTTTTCCGGATCCCGGAGGCCCTATCATAAGTATGTTATGATTGCCGCATGCTGCTATTTCCATAGCCCTTTTTGCGTATTTCTGGCCTTTTACTTCTGCAAAGTCTGCTTTATATTCAAACTGGGGATTGAATATTGATTCTTTGGATTTTCTTGGACGCGGATCGGACATTCCTGTGACTGCTTTTACCGCATCATATAGCGTATCTGCCGGATACAGGTCTATGTCTCCTGCAAGAGCTGCCTCGTCTGCATTTTCTGCCGGCAGTATCAGCACGGCATTTTCTTGTTTTACTATTTCCATAGCCATCGGCAGTATTCCGTCAACCTTTCGGACCAGCCCGTCAAGGGAAAGCTCTCCTGCAAGATAGAATTTTCTGTCATTCATAGGCTCTATCTCTTCTGCGGCTGCAAGAATGGCTATGGCTATCGGAAGATCGTACATTGAGCCTTCTTTCCTTATATCGCTTGGAGATAGATTTACCGTTACCTTCCCTCTGGGATATGCAAATCCTGAGCTGTTGACTGCAGAGAATACCCTGTCCTTGGATTCACTGACAGCTTTGTCCGGAAGACCTACTATTGTTGTTTTGGGAAGGCTTCTTGTAATGGCTGCCTCTATTCTGACTGTATGAGCATCAAGACCTATAAGCGCACAGCTGTAAAATGCGGATATCATGTTATTTTTGCCTTTTTGTTTTTATTCTATCCGCCTGTTGTTTTATTGATATTTATATTTTGTTAACCTTTGAAGCGCTATTGTTAAAAAAATATTAATAGCTCTCATTTGTGCTGTTTGTCATTTCAGGTTAACCATGATAAGTCCGGCTGCTTCCTCGGCTATGCTCTCCAATTCTTCTATTGTGAATGCCGCTGCCCTTCTTGCGGACATTATGAGCTCTATTCTTGAAGAGAATTTGCTTATTGCTTCGTCATAATTTTGATCCGGAATGACTATTTTTTTAATTTGGGATTTTTTAAATACCTCTGTAGCCCTTTTTTCGTTTTCTACAATTACATCGAGTTCCTGCAGGGATTTTATAAGGTCAGGAATGTTCGACTTGTATTTTCTGTACCCGTCTATCATTGCCTGTTCCTTTCGGGCCTCTATCTCAAGAAGCTTTCTTGAGGCAAGCTCCTCCATCTCTTTTATTTTCGACAGCATTATTATACTGTGTGTCTTTTCCTTGAGAGAGTCTCTGAATGCCGATATGAATGGTGAGGCGGATTTGATGTCTTCAATGTTTATAAGCACATTGCCTACTAATGCGAAGGATGCGGAGTATTTGTTGATTATTCCGCTTGTAAAATACTCTGGAAGTGCTGCTCTGGACTTTCCGTTATTTGCTTCGTTTAATATTGCTATTATTTTTGTCTCATGAGCCGTTGATGGTTGAAGGAGCTGTGCAGGCGCGCTGTCCTGAGCAGGGGCAAATTCCTGAGCAGGGGCAAATTCCTGAGCAGGGGCAAATTCCCGAGCAGGGACAAATTCCCGAGCAGGGACAAATTCCCGAGCAGGAACATTGCTCTTTGCATGTTTGGATGTTCGTTCTTCTTCTGATGTCGCTTTATTGTTTCTTTTTTTATAGAATATTTTAACAGCACCTTGCGCGATGTCACAAGCTTTCATAAGGGCTTTTATCCTTCTCACTGATGCGTTTGGCGATATCTTTGTTTCAAGATAAAGCCCTCCGCAAATCATCACCGGCTCATCAAGGCGGTGTTTTGCGCTCTCTGTTGTTATGTCGGGCCTTTTTTTATGCCCTGTTATGCTTCTGTTTATGTAGCTGGTTATTATTCTAGGCCAGTCTGCCGCTATGCAGTTTACTATTGCCGCATATGTTGCCTGCCAGCTGTTTTCATTTTCGGCTATTTTTCTGCCGCAGTACTCAAAGTACAGTGGCATTGAGCCTCCATAGTCTTCGTTGCCTTCAAAAGAAACAATTTTTATATTCTCTTCCGCTTCCATTATATATACTGATCCTTATTTTTTGTTTTTTTTGAAATATTAAGCAAAATGACTCTTATTCCTTTTTCTGAAAATATTCAAAAAAAAAGCGCAGCCTGCTTTATGGCTGCGTCTTTTTATATAAGCTGTTATTTGCTGCCTGCTACTACGATTTTCATGTTGTCAGGATTCAGATATTTTCTTCCTGCCGCATTTACTTCTTCGAGAGTCAGATTTTCATATGCCTTAAGTATCTCATTTGCATAGTCTTTGCTGAGTCCATGGTATTCTATCTGCTCTATCGTATTAACCTGACCGCCGTTTTCGCTGACATACATAAGATGGGAATTTATCAGATGCTCCTTGGCATCGTTAAATTCTTCCTCTGTTACGCCTTCTGAAAGCATCCGGTTTATTATGTTCTTTGTAGAATCAATGACCTTTGATACGTTTTTAGGAGCTGTAAGCGCCTGTATCATGAATATTGCCATATGGCTTCCGCTCGTGTTAAATGAGTTTATTCCATAACAAAGGCCCTGCTTTTCCCTTACGTCCTGACCTATTCTGCTTGTAAGCGTTGAGCCTCCCATTATATAGTTAAATACCTGAAATGCTGCAAAATCCTTTTCCTTTATATTTACTCCATAACCTCCGAACATGACGGAATTCTGAATCTGCCCGTCTATATTTACAAAGGTTTCGGATTTCTCAAGCTTCTTGTCCTTAGGATCTGAAGGAGGAGTCATTGGCGCTCCTTCGGATTTCCAAGAGCCGAAATGCTTCTCTGCAAGCTTTCTGCCCTCTGCGGGAGTTATGTTTCCGTAAAGTATTATAAGAAGATTTTCAGGCCTGTAGCATCCTTTGTGGAATTTGACGATGTCGCTGCGGGTTATTGATGAAACGCCTTCCTTTGTTCCTATTGCAAGATGTCCGCGCCTGTGTCCCGGGAACATCTGCCTGTAAAGTTCTTCTTTTGCTCTTGAAGACGGCTCTGAGTAGTTGGAGTCTATTTCGGCAAGGAGCTCTTTTCTGCATTTTTCGAGCTCTTTTTCCGGAAATGATGGATTTATTATCTCATCTGCAAAAAGAGCTATTCCGGTATCTGCTTTTGATTTCAGCATCCAGTGGCTGAAGCTGAAAATTTCAGAATAGACATGATCATGTGTGTTTATTCCGTTGAAATCCTCTGTTTCGGCTATTTCCTCTAATGTTTTTGAGGATGTGCCCCTGTCGAGCATTGCGCCTGTAAGCTTCGCTATTCCTTCCTTGCCTTCGGGGTCCATATATGAGCCGCTGTTGCGGATGTGTCCCGAAATGCTTATTGAATTTACTTTCCTGTTCTGCTTCACAATTACTGTGATTCCGTTTTTGAGAGTAAATTTTTCAAATGACAAATCTGCTCCGCTTCCTGATAATGAGGCTTTATTGTTTTTTGCCTCGAATAAATTTGCTTTTGAGATTGCGCCCTTTGAATATCCCTTTGTGCAGGTCTTTATATCGCGATATTTTTTTGCTGTCTCTTTTACCTGTTCTGCGGTCACCTTGTCTATATTTTTTTCGAATTCTTCCATATAGCTGCTGTTTCCGTATATATCGTTTATGACCTTTGCCATTGCCACGGATGAAAGGGACTCGCTTCTCATTATATTGGATGATTTTAGGAGATTCTTTGCTTTTTCAAGCTCTTTTGCCGGAACTTCAGAATTCTGAAGCTTTAAAATTTCTTTTTCAATTACTGATTCTGCCTGTTCTCTTGATGCTCCGGGCATAAGATCCATATATATTTCAAATGTTCCGGGATCGAGGTTCCTTCCTGAAGATGCTCCTGCTCCTGATGCTATTCCTGTTTTTACAAGAGCTTTATAAAGCCTTGAGCTTTTACCTGATTCGAGAATGGCGGCGATAACGTCTAAAGCATATTTGTCCTTTGCGAGCATTTTATCGGAATTGAACGCATATTCTATATAATTCGTTTTTCCGGGATTTTCCATTGAGATGCTTCTCTGGCTCTCATGCTTTGGCTCTATTGCTGAAGGGGAGGGGATTGCTTTCCCTCTTTCTTTAGATGAAAAGTATTTGTCTATAAGCTCTTTGGCTTTCTTTGTGTCAAAGTTTCCACTTACTGAGAGTATTGCATTATTTGGAACGTAATATGTTCTGTAATATCCTGTTATGTCGCTTCTTGTCAGCGAGTTTACATCGCTCTTAAAGCCTATTATCGGCCATCTGTAGGAATGGCTTCTGAAATGACCGTTAATGATTTCGTCGCTGAGGGCCTGAGCCGGCATGTTTTTATACATTTCCAGCTCTGAAATTACGATTTTTTTCTCTTTTGCGATAGATTCT
>JAKSUM010000136.1 GCA_024409025.1 bacterium
TTTTGGGAAGCATATCGAGATATGCGGTCTCATGCCTTATGAGCCGCTGGCAGCGTTTCCCATTGGCCGCGCGGTCAGTAAGTGCATGCGGGGGCCTGATGATAGGCATAATCTCATCCCTCCTTCCAAAGGACGCCGCTGTCCTAAGAGTCCTGCTTATAACGGGCTTTTTAGGCGGATTCACGACATTCAGCTCATTCAGCCTTGAAACCGTATCTCTTTTTGAGAAGGGGGAGACGGCAAAGGCCCTGCTGAACATATTTTTGAACATTGCCTCAGCATTAGCCTTCGCATATATAGGCTCAAAAGCCCCGTTATTATTCAGAAAAGCATAAAAGCCGCCAAAATTTGGCGGCTTTTTTGTTTCAATTATCAATTATTTAGAATTTGCGGTTTCCCTGAATCCAAAGATAGGTGGATCCCTTTACATCCTGAGAGACCCTTACCCTTATGCCATGCTTATAGCGGTATTCCATTCCGATAAGATTCCTGTAAACCCCGTTTGTATCAGGGGAATACTCGTATGTAAGGAAAATCCTCTCCGCCTTGTCAAGAGATCTTGCAAACCTCAAAACCATGTAACCGTTGGAATTAAACTCAACGGACATATCCGAAAGTCCTATCGAGCGGTTAAGAGCATTGAGAATAGGACTCATGACGCCAAATTCAATCAGACTTGAGAAGGCCCTGTTGCTCATGTACTTATTCGACATCGAAGAGAGGGACGAGGCGGAATAAGAGGATGAGGCATAATAATCCATATCATCGGAATAATAGGAAGAGGCTCCGTCTATATTTATCTTAGGCTCTGCGGCATTTCCAGAAACGGTAAGATATGCGGTATAGCCGTCATAATTAGACTCCGCCATTATATCCATATCCGGAAGATAACCTTTACCGGAGAATTCAAGCGTTCCCTCCCTAAGCTTAAACGGGGCAGCCACAAGCGGAATGGCTATATTGCCCTTGGACAGCTCAAGCTTTCCGAGAAGATTGGGATCCTCGAGACTCCCCATCGCCTTAACGTTGCCCTTGATCTGTACCTGCGATGAAAGGAAGGTTCCCCATACACCATCTGCAACCTCAGCATTTACATCAATCTCAGTGCCTTTAAAGAAATCCGGAATATACTTGCCGAACGGAGAATTATCAGAGTCTGCAGCCTTTGATGATTTCGCAGACTGCCTGTCCTCATCGAGCAATCCCAACCTAAGTTTTCTTATAGTTTCAAAATCATACTTGGCATCATCCTTTGAGGATCGTTCCTTCTCCGGCTGGGAATTTGCCTCCTGCTCTTCCTCATCACCGGCAGCTGCCGCCGCAATCATAGCAGGTGAGACAGATAAGACAGAATCCTTTATGGAGGCATTTCCTGACAGCTTCTTTTTTTCCCCGTCAACGGAAAATTCAAGATTGCACGAGACCTTTCCGGAGAAAAGCTCCGAACAGGCTATATCGAGATCAGACGCATATATAAGAGCATGAGCGGAATTAATGTTCATGCCCCCTATATCTGCCCTTGCGGCAGCCTTAAAGCCGCCGCCCCCCAATTTTCCTGAGATATCGTCAGCCATAACATCCTTCCTGTCAAAAACAACAGTACCATTCAGATCCTGTATCGGATTTTTTAGGAAATACGGCGTAAAATTTGCGTTTTTGACAGAAGCGCTTCCCCTGACAGACATATCAGGGTAGCTTCCGGCAAATCTGATATCCGCCTTGAGAACGCCCTCTGCAGGCCCGTTAAGAGGCATAAATATTCCGAGCAGGGCGAGGTTTGCATAATCAGCCTTTATTCCTCCAATCATATCCCCCTTATGCTGGAACATGAAACGCTCGAAGCCGAAAGGAATCTTTGCCCTCATGGAGGCAGTCCCGTCATCAGAAGACACACTGACATCTGCAGACAGTATATTACCGTCCTCATTGCCGTTTATTATAATGGATTCTCTCTCGGGCTTTATTGCAAGATCGCCTCCGACCTCTCCCGTGAAATCTACAAACATCATGGTCTGATCCGTTGTAAATTTGCCGTTAATTTCACCCAAAGGGACATTACCAAGCCTTGCGTCAGCCACATGAAGCTTTGACTCAATATCAGGAGCCCTCATGCTTCCGGCTATAAACCCGTCAATGTCGCATCTGCCGGCAGGAAGAAAGTTTTCAGGAACTCCGACCAAGAACGGACGCAGCGATTCAAGCCTGAAGTTCTTTGAAAGGAAGGTTATCTTATCCTCACCGTCACCGTCATAATCTCCCCCAATCTTTAGAAAAGCGTCTCCGGAACGGAAATCGATATCAAGACATTTAAATGCCCTGCCATCCCTGTCTATATTAAGGGAAAGAATATCAAACGGGAATCCGTGAACAGAGCCGTTTTCAGCCTTTATGTCAATGTTAATGTCGGACTTTCTTTTTGCCATTGACATGTTCATGGATATTTTACCGTTTATGGAGCCGGAGCACGGCTCATCATCCAATGACGGTATGAGGGACATAAGGCTTTCAATCCTTCCATTCTCCATTGAAAGCGTAACATCGGCATCGGTGAAAAATTTTGTTATAAAGCCTCTTCTTGCCGGGTTTATAGGCAGACGCAAGGCAAGATCACCTGATGCGGAATAAACCTCATTGCCCTTCCTTACCGATATGGAATCCAGCTTAATCCTGCCTTCGTTATAGGCAATCCTGCCTGAAACGGAATCAAACCTGTTTTTATGGAATGATATCGGAGTAGTGCTGAAAGACAGCACGCCGGAAGGATTTTCCTGAGTGCCGCAGACCTCGGCTTCCATTTTCAGAAGACCGTCCTCTCCGGAAGAAGCATCAACAAAATCCTTAAGACAGATTATATCCGAGCATCTGAGCGAATCGGCATTCAGGGACATCTTCATTCTTCCGTCAGCCAGTATCGTGCCTGTTCCATGAATTTCTCCGGACGGCATATTTATAATCATGTTCTCAAGGCTTATTGTCCCGTTTTCGCTCCTCATATCGGCAGAAAGGCTCTTTGCCCTCTGTCCCATGAAACTTGGATTGTTTATTGAAACATGGGCGGATATGACAGGGTTCCTGACGCTTCCACTTATTATGCCTTCTCCGTCAGCCCTGCCCCTTATGTCTATATCATGGTAGGGGGAGACGGCAAGAATCCTGCTAAGGTTTACTTTTTCAGCCTGTATGGCAAGAGATACCGGAGAATCAGGCTTTAATCCAGCATAGCCGCTTCCGGAAAAATGGCTAATTCCCATTGCAAGATCGAAATGATCGAGCATAATCCTGTCATTTACCGAAGCAAGAGTTGAAAAAAGGGCTATCCTCTCATTTCTCCAGAATCCCTCAGGCAGAAACAGCCTGCTCTTTGTCCTGACATCGCCCTTTTTCAGATTCAGGTCGGAATCAAGATAGGCATACCCCTGAAACGATACGAGCTCGGGATTCGTCAGAAGCTGGCGGACATCTATTCCGAATGCAGAAAGATCGAGATTATTTAAAACCGAGTTGGCATTTATTTCCGACAGGCTGGCCTTCAGCTCCGCCCTTCCGCCAGGGTATGCCACTCCTGAAACATAGGCGCTTCCGTCAGCTCCTATGGCGGAAAGGTTTTCAATGACAAGCTTTTTCCCGTCGGCATAGGCGCCAAAATCAATGGCATCCAGATCAAGGCCGGCGATTTTTCCGTTATAGGATGCGGATCCTACAGCGGAAAGCTTATTAAGAGTTCCTGATATTATAAAGGCGGCGTCATCAAGGGTACCTTTGGCAATCGAAAGGGCGCCCTTTTCCGGAATTCCGATTTCAGGCTTTTCAAATGCCGCAAAGGCAAGAATAGATGAATCCGTAAATACTGTCGCAGCCTTGCCGGTCTTCTTTCCTGACTGGAATATGTCAGAGGAGAATACCCCGAAATCAGGAGACCTAAGAACAGAGCCCTGCAAATCAGCCTTGACAGAGGGCAGCTCTTCGGAAGAGCTGAAATATGACGAATCTGCGCCCTTGACGGAGAATACCGCCTCGACGGTCTTATCCGGAACAGATGCGACGCCTGCCGCATCGATATCCATTCCGCAGGCAGTTCCTGATGCTGAAAAATTAACAAAATCCTTGCTTGCAGATGCAGGGACGCTGAACGTCCCTCCGTAATTGCTAAAGGAACCCTGCACTGAAATATCGGCTGACGCAAGAGGATCCGAGGCGGTACCGGCAACCGATATGTCTCCGCTTACAACGGCAGAGGCTCCGTTGCATGTGACCCCGTAGGAGTCAGCCCTCATGGAGGCAGACAATGCGGAATCATTAATGTCATACACGGCGCTTGAATATATTGAGCCGGAATTTCCGGATATCCTGAGATCAGGGAGATATACGGAGCCGCCGGAATAGACAAATCCCGAATCGGCATTACCTATTGACATGGATGTGCCGTCAGATGAGGCTGCAAGCCCTGAAGCCTGAAGCTCTCCGGCAACTACGGGATTGTCAAAAGACCCTGCGACAAAGAAGCGGCAGCCGGCCGATGACATTGAAACCTGAGGCGGAAGGAATGACGGGCATCCGTCCCCATTAAACGACAGGAGCAGCTTTCGGGAATCCGGAAAAATCCATCCGCTCCCTTTCAGATGGAAACCGTCCGTAAAACAGTCAATCCCATGAACCGCAACAGATTTCCTCGATGCCTCCAATGATGCGGAAATGCTGTCTATATAGGAATAGCC
>JAKSUM010000137.1 GCA_024409025.1 bacterium
TCTTCTGTTGACTCGGCAAGAGAAGCTTATCAGATATCATTTGTTAGATATAAGGAAAACGTCGGAACCTTCCTTGAGCTTGATGACGCTACTACTAATTATCTTTCGGCTCTTGCTTCTCTTTCATCTGCCTATTGCGCATATGAAAGAGCTCAGATTAACTTGCTCTATTCAATGGGAATACTTGTAGAAGAGGTGGACAAATATGCAGATTTCCGGCAGAATAAATAATATATTATGCTGTCTTGCAATACTTTGCGTCGCAGTAATGCCTGCTGGATGCAAAAAGGCGGCTCCTGTTGACACATCCGTCCGACAGAGGGAAGTTTTTGTTAAGGATGCTTCAAGCGGTGAAATGCCCGTTACCGTTGCTTTCACGGGGAACCTTTATTCGCATAACGAGGCATCTGTTGTGCCGAGAGAGGGAGGTCAGGTCGAAAGCATTTTCGTTGATGAGGGAGACAGCGTGGCTGAAGGACAGGTTCTCCTGAAGATTAATGATGACAAGCTTATTGCCCAGAGAGAATCTCTTCAGGCTCAGCTTAATGCTCTTCAGAATCAATATCAGCAGGCCCAGCTGGATTTAAGCCTTGCTGATTCGAGCGTTGCCGTAGGGGTCAATCAGGCTGATCAGAATGTGCTTCAGGCACAGTCTGCTGCCGATCAGGTAAAGCTCCGCATGGATCAGGCAAAAATTGATCTTGACAGGCAGGAGAGTCTTTATTCCAAGGGAGCGGTTTCAAAGCAGTCGCTTGAAAATGCCCAGCTTTCATATGACACCTCTGTTAAGCAGTATCATACGGCCCTGAGCGCTGTCAAGAATGCAAACGAATCGCTCGTTCTGGCTCAGGCAAACAACCTGCAGAAGGATATGAAGGCTCAGACTATAGAGAGCGTGCAGGCACAGATTGAGGCTGTTCAGGCGAATATAAATTCCATTAATATAAGCATAAGGGATTGCGAGGTTAAGGCTCCGTTCTCAGGCGTTATAACGTACAGGGATAAGAAAATTGCCAAGTCATCCATGGTTGCCGCAAATGCCTCATCCCCTGTGTTTAAAATGGTTGACAATTCATCCCTGTATATGGAAGGACTTGTTCCTGAGGGCAAGGTTTCCGCTGTAAAGCAGGGTGATCCTATTGTTCTTACCGTTGACTCCTATCCCGGAAGAAAATTTGAGGCGTCAGTCGATACTATTGTCCCCTGCGTGGATTCCGTATCCATGGCATTTAAGGTAAGGGCTGTCGTAAGCAACTCCTCGGATGAGCTTACAAGCGGCATGTTCGCCAGAGCGGAAATTGAGGTTGCAAGACCTTCTGGAGTAATAGTTCCTTACGCCGGACTGATAAAGACGCCTGAGCTTCTTGCCATGCCCGGAACAGCGGTTGAGGGCTCGCATAAGGCGATTGATGAGACGGAATTCTCTGAAAGATTCACTCTATTTGTTGCCAAGGACGGGAAAGCCGTAAAGAAAAATGTAATAGCCGGCGCATACACTCAGGATTTCGCCCTTATAACAGGCGGAGCAACCGATAAGGATGAGATAACGGACAAGGATAAGATAATCGTTACATCCGTAACAAGCCTTCAGGACGGAGAGCTTATCAAGATTCAGGATGAGAAAAAGGCTGATGAAGGCTCCGAGTCAAAGGAAGAGAAGAAATCCGATGAATCAAAAGATTCTTCCTCGGAAGACGGAAAAGGCGATATCCCAGAAAAGGAATAACAGGCGGATCGGCATTTTTAGAAAGGATGAGAAATGTTTGAATTTTCAGTAAAGCGTCCTGTCGCAGTATCCGTCATAATGATATCTCTTGTCATACTCGGAATATATTTCGGCTCTAATCTTAATCTTGAGCTTATTCCGACTCTTGACATCCCTGTGGCGGCAATCATAACGACATATCAGGGCGCGGGCCCGACTGAGGTCGAGGAGCAGATAAGCAAGAAGATCGAGGATCAGGTCGGAAGCGTGGAAAACCTGAAAAAGGTTACTTCGACATCTCAGGACAATGTGTCTATCGTTATTGCGGAATTCTATTACGGAACCGATATGATTCAGGCGCTGTCAGACGTCCGAGACAAGGTTGAAATTGCAAAAAGAAATCTTCCGGATGAGGCTGACAACCCTACAATTTACAAGGTAGACCCAAATTCCAGACCTATCGTGGTTCTTGCCATGAAGGCCGGCAATATGGATCTAAGGACACTCAGGGATCGCGCTGATGATGAAATCAAAAAGGAATTTGAAAAGATTCCGGGCGTTGCCTCGGTAACTGTGTCCGGAGGATATGAGAGGGAGATTGCCGTACTGGTTGATCCGGGAAAGCTCCAGCAGTTTAACATATCCCCTTCAAAGGTCATTACGGCAATACAGAAGGAAAATATAAACGTCCCTGCCGGAAATATTCTGACAAAAGATCAGAAAATTCAGATAAGGAGCATGGGACAGTTTACAAGGGTAGACGATCTTAATGATGTCTATGTTGCCAAGTCCGGCGGCAGAAGAATATTTATCAGCGATATCGCAGAGGTCAAAGATACTAACAAGGAACAGACTTCTGTAACGCGTGTAAATGATTCTCCTTGCGTCACAATCGAAATAATAAGAAATAATGATGCCAACATTGCGACCGTATGCGATCTTGTAAAGGCAAAGGCTGAGCAGCTGAATAAGTCTCTTCCTGAGGGCTGCGAGCTTGTTCCTGTTAAGGATGACTCGGATATGATAAGGAAGTCGCTCCATGCCATGATCGAGACTGCGATCGAGGCTATGGTTCTTGCAATAATTGTAATATTCATATTCCTCGCCAACTTCAGGAGCACTCTTATAGTCAGCCTTTCAATCCCTGTTTCTATTTTCGCCACGTTCACTACGATGCATTTCGGGGATTTCTCGCTGAATATTATAACGATGTCCGCATTTACTCTCGCTATCGGACGAGTAATTGATGACTCTATCGTTGTTCTTGAAAATATATTCAGATATATGGAGAACGGCGTCGATCCCAAGACTGCCGCTGTTGAGGCAACTAAAGAGGTCGGTCTTGCTATTCTCGCATCGACCCTGACGACGATGTCGGTATTCCTTCCCCTTCTTCTTCTCAAGGGCATAGTCGGACAGTACTTTATTCCGCTTGCAATGACATTTATGAGCGCAATGTTCATTTCACTGCTTTCGGCAATACTTCTCGTCCCAATGCTCTGTGCAAGAGTTCTGAAGATGGAGAATATGACTAAAAAGAAGACCGGAATAAAGGTTATAACGGTATGGTTTAACGAGTTCTTCAAAAAGGTCGAGGTCTTCTACAGAAATACGCTTAATGCAAGCATTAACCACAAGTGGGTTACGCTGCTTATCGCGATTGCCCTTTTCGTTGTCAGCCTTATAATTTTCGGCTCGGCGTCGGTCGCCTTCCAGCCTCAGATTGACAACGGAGTTCTCAGCGTGACAATCGAGACCCCCGTAGGCACCAGCCTTGAGAAGACCGATGAGGTCATGAAGAGAATCGAGAAAATTGGTCAGGATAACTTTGGAGAGGTTACAAAATATCTTACGGCCATCTCCGGAAGCTCCGGAAGCTCCGGAGGCAGCGCGAATGAGTCTACCGCCGGAACATTGATGTTCAGGTTCATAGACAAAAAGGACAGGCCTGGAAAGACCGCAATGGCTATGAGGGCTAAGATAAGGGAGGAGCTCAAGGATATCCCCGGACTTATCTATACCACCTCAATCAACCAGGGCGGCCGACAGACTTCGGATATTGAGATCATCCTTAAGGGCGACGATCTCGATAAGCTCGCAGAGCTTGGAACATACTATAAACAGAAATTTGCTGAAAATGTCAAGGGCGCTGCCGAGCTCGATCTCGGATGGAAAAAAGGAAAGCCCGAGTACAGGATTATTGTTGACAAGAAAAAAGCCGGACAGTACGGAATCAACATGTATGATATCGGAACCACTGTCATGACGAATGTGATGGGAACGCAGGTCGCAGACGTAAACAAATACAAGGAAAATGACAAGGACTACGATATCACGGTACAGCTTGACAGGGAGAACAGGGACACAAAGGAAAAAATCGAGCAGATTCCCATAAGAATCAATGACGATATAAATGTGCCGCTCTGCTATATTGCCGAGGTTGTTCCTGATGAGGCGCCTTCAAAAATAACCAGAGACAGCAGAGAGCGCTCTATTTCGATTAAGGGAAGCGCCGCTGCCGGATACGAGAACAATGACGTTCTCAAAGGAATGATAAACTACATAAAGAATGTGGAGCCTCTTCCTGACGGATATTCATGGAGAGTCGGCGGAGAGGAGGAAGAGAGAGGCGACGCTTTCAGGGATCTTATAGCATCGCTTATTCTCGCAATATTTATCGTATATGTCATTCTTGCCATACAGTTTGAGAGCTTTATCCATCCGTTCACCATTATGATGGCTGTTCCTCTTGAGCTTATCGGAGTTTCAATAGCCCTTATGGTTACAGGAGAGCCTGTCAGTATGGTCGTTATGCTTGGAATCATTCTTCTTACCGGAATCGTTGTAAGTAACTCCATTCTTCTGATTAACTATATACTTGTTCTTAGGGAAAAGGGAGTTGAGAGGAAGGAGGCAATACTTCAGGCCGGACCTATCAGACTCCGTCCTATCGTAATGACGGCTATTGCGACATGCATCGCAATGATTCCGCTTGCTCTCGGAA
>JAKSUM010000138.1 GCA_024409025.1 bacterium
GATGCAAGGGACTCTGCAGAATATGCTCCCTTGAGCCGGATCCGCATAAGTTTATAGACTGGTGCGCCAATATAGAGGCAGAGCATCTTGGCATTCCTACCGGCAAGCAGGATTATTATGCCGCATACTTTGGAGGTTTAAGCAGAATATCCTTCGGACTTGATGGAATCAGTCACGAGCATATCAGGCTTTCAAAGCTGGATATCAGAAGGATTGAGGAATGCATGATTCTTTCCTTCACGGGAATTTCCCATTTTTCCGGAACTAATAACTGGAACATGACGAAAAGATATATCGACGATTCCGAGGGAACCCGAGATGCCATGAAAAAAATAAAGTCTACCGCAATTAAGATGAGCGAGGCTATCGGGAACAGGGATATTAGCGGATTTGCCGATGCGCTCGATGAGGAGTGGCGTAACAGAAGAAATCTGGCTGAAGGCGTTTCAAACGAGAAAATAGATAAAATTATGCTTGCGGCCTCTGAGGCTGGCGCCATGGCTTCCAAAATCTGCGGCGCAGGAGGCGGAGGATGCATGGTTACCGTATGCATGCCCGAACATCGGGCGGCCGTAATTGAGGCGATTAAAGCCGCAGGAGCGGAGGTCATGGATTTCAGAGTCCGTTTCGAGGGTGCGGAAGTCTCAGAAGCATAATATATAATATATAATATATTCTATATATAACCTCCAGAAAATGGAGGTTTTTTTATTCTTTTTGGAGAATATCTAATAATTAAAAAAAGGGCTTTTTTTAGAGGGGGTGCCCTCTTTATGAAAGCTTTCTTTTTCTTGAAAGGTTTTATTTTATGGATAATTCTCAGGAAGCGCTTGCGGCGCAGGGCGGAATCGCCAAGGATTCAAACCAGTCCGGCTATCAGGCTGACGCCATACAGGTTCTCGAAGGTCTTGAGCCTGTAAGAGTAAGGCCGGCCATGTATATAGGCAGCACTGGGGAAAAGGGCCTTCACCATCTTGTATTTGAGGTTGTCGACAACAGCATTGACGAGGCTCTTGCCGGAGTATGTACTCATGTTGAGGTAACTATTCACAAGGATAACTCCATAACAGTATCCGATAACGGCAGAGGAATACCTGTAGGAATAGTGCAGGGAGAGAACAAGAGTGGGGTAGAGGTCGTAATGACAAAGCTTCATGCCGGCGGAAAATTCGGAGGAAGCGGATATAAGGTGTCCGGAGGCCTTCATGGCGTGGGCGTCTCATGCGTCAATGCCCTTTCGGAAAAGATGACGGTTAATGTCAGAAGAGAAGGAAGACTTTGGAGTATGGGATTCTCAAGAGGAATTCCGGATGCTCCCCTTGAGGCGGTCTCAGAGGCGGAAGGCACTGGAACAACAGTATGGTTCAAGCCTGACGGGCAGATTTTTACGGAGCTTGTCTATCAGTATGACGTGCTTGCGCAGCGTCTGAGGGAGCTTGCGTTCCTAAACAAGGGGCTTACGATTTCCATAACTGACGAGAGAGAGGAGGATAAGAAGGACATCTTCTTTTACGAAGGCGGAATAGCGCATTTCGTATCCCATCTTAATCAGAATAAAGAGCCTCTCCATCAGCCTGTAATCTATTTTGCCGCCTCTAAGGGGGATGTTGAGGTTGAGGTCGCTTTCCAGTGGAACAAGGGTTATAGCGAGGATATATACGCTTTTGCCAATAACATCAATACTCATGAGGGAGGCAGCCATCTTGCCGGCTTCAAGTCGTCCCTCGTAAAGTGCATAAATAAGGTCATAAGGGAGCGCAAATGGCTGAAGGATAAGGATCCCAATTTCAGCGGTGAGGACGTAAGGGAAGGCCTTGCCGCAGTTCTCAGCGTCAAGCTTCCGAATCCCCAGTTTGAGGGGCAAACAAAGACAAAGCTTGGAAATCCTGAGATAAAGCCGATTGTCGAATCAGTGCTTGATGAGAAATTCGGGGTTCTTCTTGAAGAAAATCCTGAAACGGCAAAGTGCATATTTGAAAAGGCTCTCTCGGCGTCAAGGGCAAGGGATGCCGCAAAGAAGGCAAGGGAGGCGGTAAGAAGGAAGGGACTGCTTGACAGCGTCTCCGCACTTCCCGGCAAGCTTGCGGACTGCAGCGAGAAGAATCCTGAAAACTGCGAGCTCTATATCGTTGAAGGAGACTCTGCAGGAGGCTCTGCAAAGCAGGGCAGGGACAGGCACTATCAGGCTATTCTTCCTTTAAGAGGCAAGATTCTTAATGTTCAGAGGGTAAGGACTGACGAGGCCCTTAAGAATGAGGAGATAAGGACTCTGATAACTGCAATAGGCACAGGAATCGATGATGATTTCGATATTAAGAAGCTTCGTTATAACAAGATCATAATAATGACGGATGCTGATGTCGACGGAGCCCATATAAGGACGCTTCTTCTTACCTTCTTCTATCATTTTATGAAGGATCTTATAACTGAGAAGCATGTATATGTCGCACAGCCTCCGCTCTTCAAGCTGAGAAAGGGCAAACAGGAGAGGTATGCCTACAGCGATCAGGAGCGCGATGAGATTATGAAGGAATTTGGCGGCGACAATATTGCAATCCAGAGATATAAGGGTCTTGGTGAAATGAATCCGGAGCAGCTTTGGGAGACTACAATGGATCCCGAGCACAGATTCATGAAGGTCGTGTCGCTTAATGACAGGCTGATTGCTGATGAGACTTTCCATACGCTTATGGGGGATGATCCCAAGCTCAGGAGGGAATTCATCGAAAGGCATGCCAAAAAGGTCAAAAATCTCGATATTTAGCATAAGAAAGCGTGTTTTTAATGGATAAGCTTATTCCTGTTGAAATAGTAAAAGAAATGAATGAGTCCTATATCGATTATTCAATGAGCGTAATCGTTGCAAGGGCTCTTCCGGATGTCCGTGACGGGCTTAAACCCGTACACCGCCGCATTCTCTATGCGATGGACAATTTGAATCTTACGCCTGACAGGCCCTTCAAAAAATCTGCGACAATAGTCGGAGACGTTCTCGGCAAATATCATCCCCATGGAGATTCGTCCGTCTATGATGCCCTTGTCAGGCTGGCCCAGGATTTTAATTTGAGACATCCTCTTGTTCAGGGGCATGGAAATTTCGGATCGATTGACGGAGACAGTGCCGCCGCCTACAGATACACCGAGGCCAGAATGGAAAAAATGGCTCTTGAGCTTCTTGCCGATATTGACAAGGAGACTGTGGATATGGCTGACAATTTCGATGCTTCGCTTAAGGAACCCTCAGTACTCCCTTCAAGAATTCCTAACATCCTTGTCAACGGATCCATGGGAATCGCTGTCGGAATGGCTACCAATATACCTCCCCATAATCTTGCAGAGGTCGTTGATGCGGCTGTCGCAATGATTGATGATCCGGATATAGATACAGAGGACATTCTTGACATTGTCAAGGGACCTGACTTCCCGACAGGCGGAATGATCATGGGAATGGCGTCATGCCGTGAAGCCTACAGGACCGGCAGAGGCACTATTACAATGAGGGCTAAGATTCGCATTGAGGAAAAGAAGAACGGAAAGAGAATGCTCATTGTTGATGAGATTCCCTATCAGCTGAATAAGGCAAAGCTTATTGAGCAGATTGCCTCAAGAATTAAGGAAAAGAAGATAACGCATGTTACGGATCTCCGTGACGAATCGAACAGGGAGGGCATAAGAATTGTTATGGAGCTCTCTCAGCATGCGAATGAGAGACTTCTTCTTAACCAGCTTTATAAGCATACAAACCTGCAGTGCAACTATGGGATGATTATGCTTGCTCTTGTAAATGGAGAGCCCAAGCTTCTTCCGCTTAGAGACATTCTTTCTCATTATATAGCCCACAGAAAGGACGTCATAACGAGAAAGACCCGCTTTGATCTTAAAAAATCCTCGGCAAGGCTCCATATTCTTGAAGGTCTCAGGATTGCTCTTGACAATATTGACGATGTGGTTGAGGCCGTCAGGTCGGCATCTGACAATAAGGAGGCGAAGGAATGCCTCAAGATCTTCTTTGATCTGACCGATGCACAGGCCCAGGCCATACTTGAAATGCAGCTCCAGAGGTTGACAGGCCTTCAGAGAGGCAAGATAGACGATGAGTTTGATGAGCTGTCCGAAAAGGTCAAATATCTTGAAGGGCTTCTTGCAAGCGAGAGCGAGCTTATGGGGGTAATCAAGCAGGATCTTCTTACCGTAAGGGAAAAGTATGCCGATCCAAGAAGGACTGAAATTATAAGGGGCGAGGCTGAAATATACAGCTATGAGGATATACTTCCGGAGACCGACGTGGTCGTGACGCTTTCCGAGTCCGGATATATAAAGAGAATGCCTCTTGAAGCATATAAGGCTCAGAAGAGGGGCGGAAAGGGCATTGTAGGCGCCGGGCTCAAGGAAGAGGACTACATAACCAATGTCTGTTCCACAACCTCCCATAACCACCTCTTCTTCATAACCAGCAGGGGAAAGATGTTCCGACTGAAAGCCTATGAAATCCCTGAGACAGGAAGGCAGTCTAAGGGAACCGCTTATGTTAACCTCTTCCCTGGAATGCTTCAGGACGAGAAGATAGAGACTATAGTTCCGGCAAGGTATCTTTCTGGTGATCTTGATCTTGTAATAGCCACATCCAGGGGCTATGTCAA
>JAKSUM010000139.1 GCA_024409025.1 bacterium
TCTCCGCGACGACGGAGAACCCGCCGAGCTGCAGCGTGACGACGCAGCCGAGGATCGATGCCGCGATGATTTTCCGTCTTCCCGCGGTCTTCGCGTCCCCACCGGAAAACCAGTGACCGCGCAGGATCGGCCGCCAAACGAGATAATACCCGACGAAGCAGCCGTAAAACGCCATGTTCCAACAGTTTGCCCCGAGTGCCATCAAGCCCCCGTCGGCAAAGAACAGCGCCTGTATCGTCAAAATGACGACCATCGACAGAAAGCCCGCCTGCGGAATTGAAGTCCTTTACAAGAAGAAGGGAATTAAGAGAAGCCGCAACGGGACTTGTGTCCTTTGAAAGGTTAAGAAAGTCCCCATGATCGGAAGCGACAATAATCCTTGAATTGTCATAACAGCCTTGCTTCCTTAGATAATCGAAAAACCTTCCAAGCTGATAAAAGGCTCCCGCATTCGCCTGAAACTTCTTAAAATCGCCCTTATCATAGCAAGGATTCTCTCCGGCATAGGAGACATTTCTCAGCAGCCTGAATCCCGGCTGTTCAAGATACATCTCTCCATGTGGGGTCTCGTTTGAAATCAAGCTGAAAACAAGCTTTTCATCTGATGAGCATGATGAAAGCTGAGGAAGATAGCATAGAACGGAATATGAGTCGGCTGACGATTCGGTGTTTGACATCCCCTTGTCCGAAAGGGCATAGCAGGCATTCAGATGCCTTCCCGAGTCATTAAAGAAGCCTCTCATAAAAAGAGGGCATATCTTTTCAAAGCTTTCAATAAGCAAATCATGCCTGAGAGCCTCGTCTCTGCTCACAATATCCTTTGAAAAGCCGAATTCCTTTACAAACCTTTCGGAGAGGCTTCCTGCAAGATGAAAAGACTTAATGCCGTTTTTCTCGAAAAGACTCCCATCGGAAATCCATTCGTAATTTTCAAGGGGAGCGTCAGAAACATAGCATGAGGCGCCATTTGTCCTGAATATCATGGGAAGCATGAGAAGAGCCTCATTATATTTAACGCTCATCTTTTTTTCCGATGCGTCCATCTGAAGCGGCGCATACTCATATCCGCCGAAAAGAGAAGGGACAGAAAGAATCGTATGATTGTAGAAGGACACGGTGTCAGGATAATAGACAAAGCCGCCGAATGCCTTTTCAATCTCAGGGTAC
Source organism: bacterium (assembly GCA_024409025.1). Taxonomy (GTDB): domain Bacteria; phylum Vulcanimicrobiota; class CADAWZ01; order CADAWZ01; family CADAWZ01; genus JAKSUM01. The sequence goes on from JAKSUM010000139.1 coordinate 1,168, forward strand.
AGAATCAGGGAATCCCTGAAGAACGAGCTGACAGCCCTGTCCAGAAATATCACAATGACATTCTTTCCCGTCTTTGAAAAATTAAAAACAGGCTCTATACGCCCTTTTGAGGAATGTTCGGAAGTATTTGCGGCAAGCTCAAGATATCTGCCGTAATCGCTATTTATCCTATAGGCATCAAAGCAGGCGTTTATGCAGCCTGCAAAAAGAATTACAAGACATACGGCTTTCAGAGCCCCTTCCTTATGAAGCTCGAACAGCTTTTTAATGAGTAAGCATAAGCCGGCAAAAGCAGCAAGATAGGCATATACGCATATAAAAAACTCCGAACCGGCAGCAGAAAGCCTTAATCCGGACATAAAGCCCGAGTCATATATGAAAATGCCTGCAGAAGCTGTAATCAGGGAAGCTAATGAAAGCCACGAAAAGAGTATTCTTGCCCGCCTGCCGGACATAAAGAACAATATGGATCCCCAGAACATAAAAATTCCGAAGGACTGGAGGGCGGGATAAGAAAGGCATGTCCATATATCCGAAATCCTGTACATCATACAGAATTCCGAAACTGATGATGATACGGTATGGAGAGGCAGCAGAACCCCTGAAATCACAGACAGGCATGCTGACGACAAAAGGAAAATGCCGCAGCACTCTCCGGAATACAGCGATTCAGGAATAATTTTAAGGGCGCCTTCTGCAGAGTCAACTGAAGCAGACTGAGAGGCATGCGATTTTTTCAGGGCGATGTTTTTCAAAAGGGAAAATATATTATTGCATGTCCAGTAAAGCACAAGCCCTGAGGGCGAGCCATAGAGTATGAACAGAAATATCAGGGACGAAATATATATCTGAGCTTTTTCCGATCCCGTGAGCTTTTCGGCATATACAAATCCTGCAGCCATATTAACTGCGGTCACAAGAACAGGTAGAAGATTTATTCTTACTCCAGCAAAGCATATAAGCCCGTCCGGAAGGGACATGTCATTCAAAAACAGGAAGGGCTCTCCCCTAAGAGCATATCCATGGGATAGGAACATATATGCCCCCATGAAAAAAGGGATCATAAAAAACAGGCTGAAAGAGCTTCTGAAAGACATAAGAGGATGGTAGCCATGCTTTCTGTAGCATGTCTCCATAAGCATATACTTCTTATCTCCGGAAAAATTTCTCTTAATCCTTTCAAGAGTATTTTCCATCCCTCTGACAGCATTTTTCTGAATCTCATTAAGTTTTTCAGCCCTTATGTAAAGGGGAAGCGTAAGGAAAGAGACCGCTATACTTAGTCCAATTATGGAAAGGCCGCTGCTTCCGGTAATTCGGAAAAGTGATATGTATATTATCTCTATCAGAAGCCTTACCGGATATACTATTATCTGATATAAAGCGTCCATAGGCTATTCTTTCGCGGAAGCTTTCGCCATATCCGATTTTGCGAGCAGGAATTCGGCAGCCCTTATGCCAGCAGAACCTTCATTCTGCCAAGCCTCTGCCTTGGCCTTACGGCACTCCTCAAGAAGCCTTGAGTCTCCGGTCGCATCCCTGAGCATTTTGGGAAGGGACTCGAAGGAATCCTCCTTTATCTCTACCCCTATACGCTCTATCGCCTCAAATTTCCAAGGCCGCCCGTCAAGATCCCCAGCATCATAAATCTCCATATTGAAATCCTGCATGACATAAAAGACGGGTCTTTCAAAAAGGAAGGCATAATCAAATATTACGCTCGAAAAATCGCTTATCATAACATCAGCCCTTGAAAGAGAAGAGAGGTTTTCAGGAGAAAAATCCCATTCAAAACGATCACCATAAAAATCCTTCAGGGAATTTATGGCATCAGGCTCGGACTTCATCGACTGGGGATGCGGCCTTACTATGACTTTAAGATCCGATTTGGAGAGCGGATCAAGCAGCTTTCTTCCGTATTTTACGAGTATGCCGTTTCTTCCCCATGAAGGCGCGATAAGCACTGTAAAATCCTTGTGATTTTCAGAAAGCTCAGGATTTATTTTTGTCTTCAGAACGTCAAGATAAGGGCATCCGGCCGTTATAAGCTCCTTTGGGCTGTCTCCCCTCTTTCCTTCAATCTCCCTGATTCCGTCCTTCTGATAGTCGCCTGACAGAATTACGGAGTCAAAATAGTCAAGACCGTATATCTCATAGCTCGTGGCATCATCAACGGCATGCAGAATATGGGAATAATGCGAAACGGATTTAGATCTACGGAGCTGGTACACGTCAAGACCGGGGGTGGTCATAAGACACACGTCAGCCTGAAGAAAATTGAGAAAGGCGAAAGCGCTGTTTCCCTTTCCAATGAACCTGCCCTTTACGGACTTATAGCCAGCTTCAAAAAACGGATCGTCCTCAGCCGAGGTGTAATAGGATATCCTTCTCCCGCTCTTCTCGAGCTCGTCAAGAATAGGCTTAAAGACATTCCAGTAGTGCTTTGCCTCGCAATATACCGCTATGTCGTCCCTATCCGAGCTGATTTCCGAACGCTTTCCCGTAAAAAAGAACTTTATCTTTATAAAAGCCATCTTCACAAAATAGTAAAGGGCCGCAGCAAGCCCTATAAAAAGCGAAAACAGCATGCTCCCTGTACCGGGATCTATATAGAGAATCATGTTTTAAGCCTGCTTTCCGTTAGGCAGGATGCTGAGTATATCCTTTATAGGCTGGCAGTAGGCATCGGATGCCTCCTTTGCCCTTCCGTTGAGAAGAATGGATTCGGCAGTCTTCTTCATTGCCGGATATGCGCTCCTTATAAGATGATTGGCATATATGGCAATATTTATGCCATGAGACGGCAGCTCGTCCTCGGTTACGGAAGAATAAGTAGTCGGAACCACAACAAGAGGAGACTCGGGGAAAAGCCTTCTGAAGGAATCCGAAAATTCAAAAATCTCATCAGGAGTCTTCTTTCTAGAATGAATCATTATTGCGTCAGCTCCGGCGGAAAGGTACGTCTCGGCCCTCATAAGGGCATCCTTCATTCCGCGCTCAAGAATAAGGCTCTCGATTCTCGCAATAAGCATAAAATCATCAGATATCAGGGCTTTTTTGCCAATCCTTATCTTCTCCGCAAAATGCTCTGGCTCATCCTGAGTCTGAGCCACTTCAGTACCAAAGAGGGAATTTCTCTTCAGTCCGGTCTTGTCTTCTATTATTACTGCCGATACGCCAATTCTTTCAATAGTCTTTATATTATACTCGAAATGCTCCGGAAGGCCTCCTGTATCGCCGTCAAGTATTATCGGCTTTGTCGTAACGTCAAGGATCTCGTCAATCGTCTTTATCCTGCTGGTCATGTCGACAAGCTCAATATCAGGCTTTCCCTTCATTGTCGAATCACAGAGGCTTGAAACCCACATGCCGTCAAAGGATTTTATCGAATCGCCTTTTCTTACGGAAGTCTCTTCGGCAATCAGGCCGCTAAGTCCGCTGTGAGCCTCAATAA
>JAKSUM010000014.1 GCA_024409025.1 bacterium
TCGCATTAGTTCTTGCAAAGGAAAAAAAATACGGAGACGCCATAGCCGAATTCGAAACAGCAGCAAATATGAACCCGTCAGACGGAGAATCGCTTTACGCAATAGGCCTCATCTGCTCATCATCATCAGACGAGTCATTCAAAAATAAGGGTATGGAGGCATTCAGGAAATGCGCAATGACTCAGACCCAATATGCGGCGCTTGCAAGGGAAAAGCTCGGAGAATCCTCACCTGTTCAGGCATCAGAAGGCATAAGTCTGCAGGCTCCAGCATCAATAACAGCAGAAAGCCCTGAAGGCGACATATCAATATCAATACCTTCAGGATGGACAGAGGTTCCTTCTCAGGATGAGGGAAGCAAATATCTCTGGATTATGTCAAATCTTGAAAAAGGAATACTTTTTACAGTGTACAAGCCCTTCTCCACCCCCAAAAAGGGAGCTGATGCCGCAGAATCGGAAATATCATCAAGGACAAAGGGTCTCTCAGGAACGTCAAAATCAAAAGCGTCAATAAACGGCAGGGAATTTTCCGTTGCCGAAGGGACCTCCGGAGCAGGCAGGACAAGAAAAATATTCGCAGCCTTTTACGGTGGGAAAGTCTATATGTTTGAAGCCGAATATCCAAAAAAAGAAAATTCGGCAGATATAGACTCCCTGATGAATACTGCGGAGATTAAATAGACATGATTAGAAAAACAGCATTAATAGCCGCATCCCTGATGCTTATGGCATCAAATGCCTCGTATGGTGCAAGCCTCTCGGGCAATACCGACCTGCAGACCAAATCGCACGAAGAGATAAAAAAGGCGGCGGGGAAAAAGGAAGAAGAAAATAAGAAAGTAAAAACGGAGATAAGGAACAGGACCATAGGGGCTGTCTCACATGTCTCCGGTAGCGGCAAGGCAAATGCCTCTTTTTATGACATGCCTCTTTATAACTCCGGAATGCTCAGAAAAATAAAGGTTTCCAACGGAAGCGGGCTATCACTTAACTCAAAATATCCCTTCGCATCAGGGGCATCCTTCACTTCCGATACGCTGATAAGCGCAAAATACTCATTTTCCGACTGCATTTCCGCAGGCATTTCCGCAGGCATATTCACCTGCATGGATTCCGATGACCATAACTCGGAAGGGAAGCCGATACAGAGGCCGTCAAGAGTTATGGGAACAAACACCCCATATTCAAACAGGACAATGCTGTATCAGGATGACAGATCATCGTGGCTGCCAGGCGCAATGCAATATCTCGACAGCGCCTATGTGGAGGTTAAGGGCAGGCATTCCTACTGCAAAGCTGAAGCCGGCAATATAAAGCCCTCATCAGGGAAAAAATACTGCAAATTCATAAACACAAACTGGTTTCTGTTCAAATCGCCGCACTCACAATACTCAAGATTCGGGAGGATGTCCGATCTTGACGCCCTTTACACGTCAAGCCCGGCGGACACGAGGACATACGACTACGGAGCAAGGATATCAGGCAAGTCAAACGATTTCTACTATGAATTATTCTCCCTGTCATATGACAAGGGTCCACATGAGCCGGAAACCTACGGCAGATACTGTGGAGCAAGCCTTGGGATAGCTTCAGAAAAGCTGAGGATAGGAACGATAATAGCAAAGGGCTGTGCTGATTTTTTAGGGGATGAAGCCGAAAACGGAAAAAATTCTGCAGTCATGAATTCCCTGTCCTTCCACGGGGAATATGACATGACTGACTCATTGTCAGCGTTTTTCATGACGTCCCATACGGATTACAGGGAGGACGGACGGAACACAGGGAACACGTACGGAGGCGGAGCCTTCTGCGCAGGGCTTGCCCTTTCATCTCCTGACATGATGAGAACCGCAAAAATCTCCTGGCAGAGAGTATCTCCGGATTACGATCCTCTGGGATACCATAAGGCATCAGTATTCCACAATAACTATCAAGGCATAAATATAGAGCTTTCAGGATGCTGGGGAAATGCCGAGGACAGAAAGAAAAAACGCAACTGCGCATCACTAAAATATTATGACTTGAGCCAGATCGACCCTTCAGCCTCTTCCGCATCAGGAAGCGGCCGCTACATATATGGCGATTACTTTTTCAAGGAAACAGGAGACGGGGCTAAAGGTAAAATAAAAATGCTTACGCCCTCAGTAAACATATACCTAAGAAATCTAAATCTTTCAGCAGGCGCGGAATACGAAAAAATGAGGCTTTACAGGCCCGAGGACTCTGCCGGACTAAGATACAGAAAAAACATAGACAACTATTCCGTATGGGCATCATGGAGCATAGACGACAGATGGACTCTGACAGGAGGCTACAGGGAGACAAATTTCGGAGGAGAATGGATCTCCGGAGGGGCAGTCATTCCTTCGCTCCAGAAGCTTTCAATGCCGAAAATAGAGGTTGCATACAAAAATGGGGAATATTTCTCATCATGCATCCATGCCGAATTTCCAGATTTCCATGATATGACAAAAAACACGGAAGGATATCTCAATGACTGGCATGGCTCAACAGTATATATTGACACCTCGTTTAAATTCTGACAAACAAAGGCCGGACATCCGGCTTTTTTTATATGAGTTTACAGGGCATTCAAAGGGCTTGAAAAAGGAATTTGCAATAATATTGCAAATTCTATTTAGATAGACCACAATGCAGCTATAAACATAACGACTAAGGGTAAACGAATAGCATTATCAAAATACAAATACCGCTGGGCGAGCGGGAATATACGCTTGTGGAGAACATGTAAGACCTTATTGTTTCAGTAACAGGCAGCGTTCGTTGAAGCAGGAAGCCCCCACTTCAAGTCTTTAGGCCAAGTAATGGGAGTGCGTCACACAGTACAAAAGGCGGTTTATTTTATGACCCAGAGGCAGACAAAAAGCGTATCGCTAATTATGTGCATCATCCTGGCATTAAATGCAACATGGGCATTTGTCACTCTTTTAAATTCGGAATATGTCAAGACGGAATTCAACGTTCTGCTTTATGTATCTCTTCTGATAGCGGCCGTCCTTATGGAAATGGCGGCAAAAGAGGCACCTTACCTAGGATATGTAAGCATAGCGCTGCCTGTATACATATTTACTGCAGTATATCCATCGCTGGGAGGATGGCCCGGAGCAATTATCATGGCAACAATAGGGATAACTGCCAGAAGCTTTATAGTAAACGGCCAGCCGATATTTTACAAGCTTGCAGATCTGTCATCATCTCTGCTTGCAGTCTGCTTCGCAATTCTCCCGTTTAACATAATGCTCCCAGGATGCAAGGCGGATCCGGGAGCCTTCAGCGAACCTGTCAAAAAAGCGTTCGCATCACTGTCGGAAACAGGAAGCATAGACGCCTCCTTTATCTGGGCTTTTATACTTTCAGCCGGAATATTCTGGCTTACGGACGTCATATGCACGACATCATCAGCATCGTTCATAGGAGACGCCATTACCCATTGGAACAAGGTAAGAAATAAAATAAGATTCTTTTATTTCATATCCTTTTCAATATCATTTCTTGCGTATGTCTGCGCCGCATCCTGTAAAAACTCATACTGGTCCATGTTCTTCCCAGTGTCACTTCTTGCGGCAATGTATTTCTGTCTCACCGGAGTACTTGCGGAAGAAGAGAAAATAGATACTGAAGAGATCGCTCAAAATCTGGCGAAAGCTGAAGCGGACAGGGACAAGTTTGAGGAGTCATATTTAAAGGCGAGCTCCGATCTGAACAAGAAGGTTGATGAAATATCAGTCATACATGAAATGAACAAATCGCTTGCCTCATGTTCCACAATGGACGAAGCCGCATCCATCGTGATGTCCATGATAAGAAAATTCGTAAGATATCAGACCTGCATACTGTTTCTTGTAAACAAAAAGGGGCAGCTCATCCCGTTCAAATCCGATTCGCCGTATGCAAACAGAATAACCACAGGTATGATGGCAGGGGACAGGGAAAGCATAGTCGCAACATCCGCATTGTCAAAATCGCCATCATTTATAACAGGGGAAGAGCCTGAAGGCGAGATGCGGGCAGGAGCGCCTCTTTTTGACACGGAGCTTTCCGCCATAAGCGTTCCTTTCTTTATCAAAAAGGAGCTTATGGGCGTCCTTTACATAGGAAGCAACAAAAAAAGCGCCTACAGCGGCAAACACATGAATATTTTCGTGACGCTGATGATTTCTGCAGCCATATCAATAGAGTCGGTACAGCTTTACGAAGAGAAGGAAAGCTCTCTGGCAGGAGCCCAGAAGCTCAATTCAAACCTTGAAAAGGCTCTTGCCCAAGCCAAGCTTCTCAATGAATTCGGGAAGCATCTCGTAAGCACTCTGAAGACAGAGGAAATACTTGATTATGCGGCATCACAGATAGAAAAGCTTATAGAGTACGAGACACTTATAATATTCTCGCTCCCAAAGGACGACGACGGTAAAGCAAAGATAGCCGTGCCAAAAAGAACAAAAGGCCCCTATGCGGAAACACTTGCGGAAATATCATACAATGCGTCTGAAGGAATGCTCGGCTGGGTCATATCAAACAGGCAGCCTGTCCTGTTCGGAAATAAGACAAATAAAACAAACCATCCGAATCTCATTGAAAACGAGCCTTCATCCCTAATAGTGCCTATGGTGCTTGACGGAGAGGTAACCGGAATAGTCTATATAGGAAGCGACAAGGAAAATACCTATAATGAAAATTCGCTAAATACAGTATCTACCATGGCATATCAGACGGCAATGGCGCTTAAAAACGCTGATCTGTATGAAAAAATGGTCGCGCTTGCAATAACGGACGGACTTACAGGCCTGTATACGCACCGGTACTTCAAGGAAAGGCTGGCGGAGGCATGCAAAGAGTATGAAAGAACCCGCAAGCCGTTCTCACTCATTATGATAGATACGGACAATTTCAAAAATTACAATGACACGCTCGGACATCCTGAAGGCGACAAGCTTCTCAAGGCAATAGCGACGATCATAAAAAAATACTGCAGAGACACGGATATTGTGGCAAGATACGGCGGAGATGAATTTGCAGTAGTCCTTAAAGAGTCTGATAAGGAAAATTCAGTAAAAGTTGCCGAAAGGATAAGGGAAGCTTTCGCAAACGCCTTCATGCAGAATAAGGTCAGGGTCACGGCAAGCCTTGGAGTGGCATCATTCCCTGAAGACGCCTCGTCCATGGCAGAATTCCTCGAAGCGGCAGACAAAGCCCTCTATCAGTCAAAGAACACCGGCAGAAACAAGGTAACCCAGGCCCCGTCAGCAGGAGGAATCAAGGCTGCAGCCCCAGAGACAAAGAGAATGGGCAGAAAGAGCGAGTTCCTGAACAAGACAAAAGAGCTGTCTCCTGCCCAGCTTCTTGAAATCAGGCAGAGCTATATGCAGAAACTGCAGAGTCAGCCAACCATTCTGAAAGAAGATAACGAAACAAAGGATGGAGGAGGAAGGTTCCATATTCCTGATGCAGGAAGCCAGAGGACATTCTCCAGATCAAACACGACGCAGGTTTTCAATCCGGCACTTCTCAATGGGAAACCACAGCAGCCTCAGGCACCATTCCATCGCTGAAATAAGACAGGAGATAAAAATATGGACAAGAAAAAAATACTCGTGGTAGATGACGAGGAAGCCATAGCCGAATTCATAGAGATAAACCTTGTCAGATCTGGATTTGAGGTAATAAAAGCCTTCTGCGGTGAAGAGGCATTAAAAAAGATAGAGATTGACGATCCGGATCTTGTCGTGCTTGATATAATGATGCCTGACATGGACGGCTTTGAAGTCTGCAAAAAGACAAGAAAATTTTCAGACGTGCCCATTATAATGCTGACGGCAAGGGATGACGGATACGACAAGGTCATAGGCCTTGAATTTGGCGCTGACGACTATATGACCAAGCCGTTCAACCCTTGGGAGCTTATAGCCAGAATACAGGCAATTCTGAGAAGAACGGCCAAGAAAGACGCCCAGTCAAAGGACAAAAAAGTACGCTTCGGATGCATAACAATAGATCCGATGGGAAGAAAAGTATGGAAAAACGATAAGCTCGTGGAGCTGACGCCAAGAGAATATGATATACTGATGCTCTTTTCATCAAATCCTGGAATAAGCTTCTCAAGACAGGAAGTACGCCAAAAGATATGGGGGCATGAATTCATAGAGGAAAGAAGCATTGACGTGCATGTAAGAAGGCTGCGCGACAAAATAGAGGATTCACCTGAAAATCCGTCCCTCATAATGACGATATGGGGAGTAGGATACAAATCAAATCCTGATGCCTTCGGCAAAAAATGAAAAAAATTTTGCGATTTCTAAAAAATATGAGATGGAAGCTTTTTTTCAGCTATTTCATACTCATCATATTTAACATCTCAATAATGGGATTTCTTTTCTACTTCTTCACAATGGGGCACTTCATCTCCACAAGGGAGGAGTATCTTGCCACCACAGCCGACTACTTTTCAAAATTCGTAACAGCCTCAATGCAGTCTGAGGACGATTTAGCCGGAGCTTCCAAATTCTTCCTCAGGCAGAACTGGGAAAAAATGGACTATGTTCTCACGGTAACGGACAAATATATGTCAATCGTCGCAGACTCACGCTCTTTAGGGGAGCTTGATATGCCATTTGCGGATTCATTCAGCAAAGACGCAAGAATAAAACAGGTCCTAAAGACGGGGAAAGCAATCAAATGGCATACAAAAGAAGACGGCAGCAAGACAATATGCTATGCGGCACCCGTGTCATTCAACGGAAGCATAGCCGGAGCGGTCAAGGTGTCAATGACGACAGAGGACTTCAACTCCCTGTTCACAATCCTGAAGGACTACTTTATCGTGACCTTCGTATTTTCGCTTATTGCAGCCTTATGTCTTGCGATGATATTCGTAAAGCAGATTATGAAGCCCGTAAGAAAAATCAGGGATGCGGCAACGGAAATTTCGACAGGAAATTTCGACTGCGATCTTGACTGTGATTCTCCTGACGAGCTTGGCGATCTCAGCGCAACAATAAGCAAAATGTCCGGAGAGCTGAAGAAGCTGGATGAGACAAGAACGCTTTTTCTGGCCAACATATCCCATGAGCTGCGGACCCCGCTCACGATAATAAAAGGATTCGCAATGACAATGGCTGGAGATCCCGACGTCAGGGACGACCAAAAGCATTTCCTTGAAATGATAAACAAGGAATCAGACAGGCTTACAAGGCTTGTCAGCGAGCTGCTGGAGCTTACACGTATAAGGACAGGCAAAATAGCCATGAAGATGGACAAATGCAGCCTTAGTGAGATAATGTCATCAGTCGCATTCCAAATGGGAGCAAAAGCAAAAGCAAGCGGCTGCACCCTTACCAGCACTTGTCCGGATGATATGCCGGAAATAACCGCAGATCAGGATAAGATAAAGGAAGTGCTCATAAACCTCATTGACAACGGAATAAAATACTCTGCAGGACATGGAGACGAGCCAAAAATATCAGCTGAAGCATCATGCTCAGGAGAATATGCGGTAATAAAGGTAAGGGACAGCGGTCCGGGTATAGCCCCAGAGGATCTCGACAAGGTATTCGAGAGATTCTTCAGAAGCGGGAGCAGAGGCCAGAAGATAGAGGGAGCCGGTCTTGGCCTTGCTATAGTAAATGAAATAGTAAAAGCGCATGGGGGAAAAATTTCGGCAGAAAGCCCTGAAAGAAAAGGCTGCATCTTCACTGTAACTCTCCCGCTCAGCGGAAAGAAATAAAAAAAGATCCGGAAATTCCGGATCTTTTTTTTAATGGCCGTTACGTGAATCAGGATCACTGCCAACTACATTAATCCTGATTCCGGACGGGGCGCTGACGCTTTTAAGTGATCTTATATATTTTTCCGCTTCGTCCCTCATAAAGCCGCAATCGCAGTATTCAAAGCCCTTGGCATTCTTAATCTCAGGACAGTCATCAGAGACATTGAAAAGGAAATCCATAGAAGATATTCTGTAAATCCTGTCATCATCAAGTCTGTCGCCGTTTATGGAAATATCATAAACCCTTCTGCCTTCAGGCCTTGAGGAATCATATGAGCAGGAAATGCCCGAGACCTGAGTAAACGTCTTTCTGTCTATATAATACTCTATAATCTTCCTCAGACTGGAGCCTTTCACATTATACGCTATAACCCTGTTATCATAAGGAATGGCATAGAATATATCCTCTTTTCTTATAACTCCTCTGGAAAGCCCGTTCTTAAAGCTGCTTGTGTTTATAAAGCATACATCCGCATCAGCAGACTTCCTTATTATGTCGGAAATGAAATCACCTATAACAAGGGTACCTGATTTTTCCGAAATCCTCTTTCTGGGGATATCGTCATTCGAGAGTCCGATTTCCTCACGCATAGCCTCTTTGACCCTGTCCTCATACGACTCAATGGTCTTCTGAAGCGCCATATCATAGCCTGGAACAGGAATAAGCCTTCCTTCATACGACAAGGCCTTACCCGAATCAGGATCTATCTCAAGCCTGATAAATCCCAGCGCCTTCCCATGTTCACCTGCCTGAAATACAGGTATTCCTCCGGCTTCTGCCGGCGTGTCCACATAAGTATGGCTGTGTCCGCCTATAATAAAATCTATTCCTGAAAGCTTGGAAGCAAATTCAAGATCCTTTTCATAGCCGTTATGCGATATAACCCCGACAGTCTTTATACCGTCGCTTCTGAGCTCATCACGGCATTCCTCTATACACTTAAGAGGATCCTCAAAATAGAAATCCTTCATTGGGCTCTTAGAGCCTGATCTTCTTCCAAAAGGCACTGTTACGCCGATAAGCCCTATTTTAATCCCGTTCCTTTCAACAACTATGCTCTTCTTTGCAAAGGGCGGAATTTTTCCCGTCTTTTTTTCCCTTATATTAGCGCAGAGCATGGGAAACTTCCGCCTTGCAGCCTCTCTTTCAAATCCGTCAATACCGAAGTCAAACTCATGATTGCCTATAACCGAGCATTCATATCCGGCATGATTCATAAAATCAGTAACCGGATCTCCCTTGAATATATTTGATACCGGCGTACCCTGAAACATGTCTCCGGCATCAACAAGAATTACGGCTCCGGGATTTTCCCTCCTTATCCCGTCGGCAAGTGAGGCGACGGATGCAAGCCCACCCTTCCATATTCCGTCTTTCCTGTCCAATTCAGGAAAAACCTTTCCATGTATGTCATTAGTATGAAGGATTATAACGCTTCTTGTCTCTGCAGCGAATGCCTGAAAAGACGATGCGGCCATAATGAGAAGGGCTGCAACAAAAGAAGCAACGGACTTTAGCATAATACCACCCCTTTTCCATTTTTATTCTGTGTTTTCCGCATTAACAGATTATTCCTTCCTGACAGCATGAGGATAAGAAAATAAAAAAAACAAATAGAGGATTTAAATTTTCAGCATTGAATAACCCCATAAGGAGGGCGAGCAAACGCCGTCCTTTATTATCACTTAAAGCAAGGTATTTTGAAAGGAGTTTTCAGGATGTCAAGCGTTTATCAGAATGTCGTAAGACAGTTCAACAAGGCTGCTGACCTTATGAATCTCGATCCGGATATCAGAGTGATTCTCTCAAGCCCTATGAATGAGATCACCGTTAATTTCCCGGTAAGAATGGATGATGGAAAGGTGAGAATGTTCACCGGATACAGAATCCAGCATAACAATGCTCTCGGACCGTTCAAAGGCGGATTAAGATTCCACCCCAATGTAAATGATGACGAAGTCAGAGCCCTTGCAACATGGATGACCTGGAAGTCAGCCATTGCCGATATCCCTTACGGCGGCGCAAAAGGCGGGATCAAGCTCGATCCCAAGCAATATTCAAAAGCTGAGCTCGAGAGAATCTCCAGAAGATTTGCTTACTCGCTCACAACGAATATCGGCCCCAACTATGATATTCCCGCTCCCGATGTAAATACGAACGGACAGATCATGGCATGGATCCTCGATACCTATATGTCAACTCTTCCCGCAAAAGAGCGCGACACGGCTCTCGGCGTAGTCACCGGAAAGCCCCTCGAAGCAGGCGGCAGCATCGGCAGAACTAAAGCCACGGGTCAGGGCGTATGCTTCTGCGTAGAGCAGTGGGCAAAGGATCATAACTTTGACCTTTCAAAGGCCACATTTATGGTTCAGGGATTCGGCAATGTAGGCTCTTGGGCAGCTAAGCTCATAGCAAAGCATGGCGCAAAGCTCATAGCAGTACAGGACCACACAGGCACCATCATCTGCAAAGACGGAATCGATCCCGAAAAGCTCGACGAATACGTAGCCGAGAAGAGAGGCATCGCCGGATATCCCGAAGCTGAAGCAATGCCTAACGAAGACTTCCTCTCAACGGAAGCCGATATCTTCGTTCCTGCTGCTCTCGAAGGTCAGCTCACGGAAGAGACGACAGGCAAGCTCAAAGTAAAGCTCGTTGCTGAAGGCGCAAACGGCCCGACGACAGTAGAAGGCGACAAGATCCTCACTGAAAAAGGCATAGATCTTATTCCTGACGTACTCTGCAACTCCGGCGGCGTTATTGTCAGCTACTTCGAATGGCTCCAGAACAAGAGCTCCGAGTACTGGGATCTCGAAGAAGTCGACACGAAGCTGAAAAAGAAAATAATCGGCGGATACGATCGCGTAAAAGAGGCTGCAGCCAAATACGATGTAGACATGAGAACCGCTGCTTACATAGTAGCCCTCTCAAGGCTCGAATCCGCATACAAGCTTCGCGGCGTATATCCGTAAGCTTCAAAAAAGCATCGAAAAATGTCATGGCACAATGCCATGGCATTTTTTTTGCATTATAAAAGGGAAAGGAAGGGGCTGCGAAAAATCTAACCCTCAGCAAATAATTATAAAGGAAGTGTAACATGCTTGCATTCGATCCGTCAGATCTGCCTTCAGGAGCAGCCTGTGTCGATTTTCTAAAAGGAAATGGAATAACCGTAAGCCAGAAAACAGGGGCAATGCTGATATGGCTTGCAAAAAGAGGAATACAGGCAAGCCTTGCGGCCATAGAAGACTGCTCCGCAGGCAGCGAAAAGGAAAAATTCATACTGTCTCTAAAAAAGCTCGTTTCAGAAGAAGGGGGTCCCAATTACGGCAATCTGTCCGAGGCTGCAGCAAATGCAGGATTCGGATCCTGCATGGAAGGCGGAATATTCAAAATAATATCAGAATATGAGGAACCAGAAGCCTCTTTCTCAGAAGCATCGCCATCATATCTTCCTGCAACAAGGCAGGAAGCGTCAATGCTTGTCCGGCAGCAGTCAATAACTGCAAGCAGCATACTTAATGACAGAAAGTATATAGAGGAGCTTGCATTCGACTTTCTTGACAGCGATGACGAGGAGGTCATATGCGCAAATATGAAGA
>JAKSUM010000140.1 GCA_024409025.1 bacterium
AAACGGACAGGATGCGGCTTCAAAGCCCGCTGAAGGACTCAAGGAGGACCAGCAGGTTGGAAAGACTCAGGAGTCAAGCGTCCAGAGCCTTATAACGAATCTCAAGGATATGGTCAACGGACAGAACTAATCGCTTGTGATATAAAGAGGCAGGGAAATATCCCTGTTTCTTTTTTTTTGCAGGATTGCAGACCAAAAAATAAAAAAAGAAAGATAAAATAATAAATGCCATTATCAGGGGGGAAGAATGAACGGCGAGAAACTTGACAGGGTAGAGCTTGAAAATGAAATGAAGAGCTCCTATATAGACTATGCGATGAGCGTCATTATATCGAGGGCAATACCGGATGTCAGGGATGGCCTGAAGCCTGTTCATCGCAGGATTCTTTATGCTATGGACAATATCGGGCTTGGTCCGTCGGCCTCTTTCAGAAAATCTGCTACAATAGTCGGGGATGTTATCGGCAAATATCATCCTCATGGAGACGCTTCAGTATATGATGCTGCAGTAAGGCTTGCCCAGAGCTTCAACATGAGATACCCGCTTATACAGGGACAGGGCAATTTCGGTTCTATTGACGGAGATCCGGCAGCAGCTTACAGATATACGGAAGCAAGGATGACTCATGCCGCAATGAAGATGCTTGAGGATCTTGATATGGATACCGTTGATTTTGCGGATAATTTTGACGCCTCCCTGAAAGAGCCTTCTGTCCTTCCTTCCAAGCTGCCCAACCTTCTTATAAACGGCTCTTCGGGAATTGCTGTCGGAATGGCGACCAACATACCGCCTCACAATCTTTCGGATGTTGCTGACGCCGCATTAAGGCTTATAAGCGATCCTTCTGTTTCAGACGAGGAGCTTGCAAATATAGTAAAAGGTCCGGACTTTCCAAGCGGCGGCATAATCATGGGAGAGGACGGATGCCGGAAGGCATACAGGACGGGAAAAGGGATTATAACTCTCAGGGCGCGTACGGAATATGAAAAGATGTAGAGGCATGAGGCAATTGTCGTTACCGAGATTCCGTATCAGGTCAATAAGAGCAGGCTTGTAGAGCAGATTGCGGAAGGCATCAAGACAGGCATAATAACAAATATATCGGATCTTCGCGATGAATCGGACAAAAGCGGCGTGAGGATTGTTATAGAGCTTTCCTCCGGAGCGAACAGGCAGGTGGTTATGAACCAGCTGTTCAAGCATTCAAATCTTCAGATAAGCTACGGCATGACAATGCTTGCGCTTGTTGGAGGAGAGCCTAAGTTCCTCTCGCTTAAAGAGATTATATCCTGCTGGCTGAATCATAGGCGGGAGGTCGTAAAAAGGAGGACGGCATTCCTTCTGAAAAAAGACAGGGAAAGGGCTGAGATTCTTGAGGCGCTCCTCCTTGCAACAGATGAGGTTGACAGGATAATAGCAATAATAAGGTCGTGCAGAAAGAGGCATGAGGCGGAATTGAGAATATGCTCGGAAATGCAGCTTACTAAAAGGCAGGCTGCAGCCATTCTTGACATGAGGCTTGAAAGTCTTATGGGCATGGAACGCAACAAGCTTGACAGGGAGTATGTCCGTATAAGAAAGGAGATTGCTTCTCTGGAAAAGATACTTGCCGGCGATGAGGCCCTGATGAATGTTATAAGGAAAGAGATAAATGAAATAAAGGCCGAGCTTGGAGATTCAAGAAAAACGGAGATCGCACTCGAGGCTGCCGAAAATCCCGACATAGAGAATCTTATTCCGGAAGAGCCTGCTGCCGTAATGCTCATGAATAACGGCTTTATTAAAAGGGCTCCAATCGGAAAAAGAGGCCCTCAGGCTCAGGAGCCTGATGCTGCCATAAGGCTTGAGACGACCACGCATTGCCGCCTGCTAATATTTACTGATGCCGGAAAGGCTTATGGGGTCAAAATTCATGAGATACCGGAATCAGGAAGGCAGTCCAGAGGCATGGCGGCTATAAATATAGCCTCACTCTCTCCTGAGGAGAAGCCTGTATTTATAATGGCTTCGAAGGATTTTTCATCTGAGAAGGGCTTTATTCTTTCAGCGAGCTCAGGGGGATATCTGAAGAAAACGGAGATTTCGATGTATGCTTCCGCAAGAAAGTCCGGAGCCGTATTTATGAAGCTTGATGACGGAGATAAGGTTATAATGTGCAGAGCCCTTGCGGAGGAGGATGACTGCGAATTTATGACGCTGACTGAAGGGGCATGCGCATATCTCTGCAGGGCGGGCAGCCTTGAGCCGTCAGGCAAGGGGGCAAGAGGAAGAAAGCTTAACGCAAAGCAGGAGGGCGACAGGGTGTCCATTATACTTGACAATCCGGGATATGGTAAGGAGCTTGTCATTTCTTCAGATGATTGCGTTATGTGCAGGATATCAATGAACCAGTTCCGTCTCCCTTCAAAGGCAGGAAAGGCCATACAGGTTATGAAAAATGACTATAAGTCGAAGCCGGTGGTTCATGCCATTACCGCATTGAAGGATGACACTCTTGTTGTCTTGTTTGAAGACGGCAGAGCTGAGGATATTGCAGTTAAGGATATTGACACTGCCTCTAAAAGCAGAAAGGGACGCCGTATGATCGAGTCATCAGGCAGGGCTTTATCTATCAGCGTAAAGCCTGTCGGTGCTTTTGATAAAGAAATTTAAGTTTGGAGCTTGTTATTTTATATGAATTTTTACGATGAATGTAAAGCTTCTAAGCGTATTATGCCTGACATCACACAAGATAATTTTGAGGTCCCGAACGGCTTTAAGCTTTCATGAATAAATATTCTCTTAAGATAAACGGAAATTCCGTCCTTGTTGCAGTAAAAAATTGCTTGGGAATGAGCAGGGAGGTATTCAGGGGAAGTATTTCAGATATCGAAAATATATATTCGTTTGAGGGCAGAATAAGTGCGTTCTCTCCGTTAGGCATTATGCTGAAGACAAGGTCAGGTAAGAAGATTACGCTGTTTTCAGGCATGTTTAGAGATGATGCTGAGGAAGCTGTAGCGGCAGTCAATGCGTTTATAGCGGAAATTAATGTTTGGAAAGGATTCTGATTATGAATAATTATTATGATACTGGTTCTTACAATGAAACCAGCAGCGCAAAACGTATTATATCTGACATCACAAGGGATAATTTTGAGGTTCCGAACGGCTTTAAGCTGTCCGATCCGAGCATTCAGAATTTTCTTTCGGTAGAGAAATCCGCTGAATTTTTAGTATCTGGAAGCTTTTCCGTCTCCTTTTCTCCTTCGGGAATGGAGATTTGCGGAAACGGGATTAAGACCTCGTATAGAGTTGACTGCATAAGCCAGATATTTTTTACGTCCTATACCGTAACTGAGGGCAGCGGAAGAAGCCGTAGGACAGTGCTTTATTACAGGCTTATGGCTCTTGTAAGGGGTGATAACGGTCATGAGCACGAGACTTTGGTTTTGGAGAAGATTCCTTCCGAATACTTCGCAAGGTATATAGAGCAGGAAGCTGAGAAGATTATGGGAATTGAGGACAGACCGGTAAGAGGGGAGAAAGATTATGTAAAAAAGACAAGAAGTATTTCTGACGGTTCTGCCGGTCCTTTGTCTGACCTTCAGAAAGAATATACCTCTTCCGTTCTGTTCTCCGAGGCTCCGGTTAATCTTAATAAGTCTGTTGACAGGGTTTCGCTGACGTCAGGCAATGATTCCTTTTCAGTACTTATTATAGGTTCTGTTATATTGTCAATATTGCTTCCTATTATAGTTTATATGCCTAGCAGGCATAGCCATACATGCAATCCGGAGGGAGCCATATGGGCGTTTGGAATATGCATTACTGTCTCAGTATTGTCTGCAATAGTAAAATTATTTGTTATGAATAAATATTCTCTTGAGATAAACGGGAATTCCGTTCTTATAAAAGTAAGAAATTGCTTGGGAAACAGCATTGATGTATTTAGGGGAAATATTTCCGAAATTGACCGTTTATATTCGTTTGACTGCAGAAAAAGCGCATCGGATACTGACGAGTCGCGATTCAGCGTTATGATCAAGACAAAAGAAGGGAAAAAGCTTACTTTATTTGCAGGCATGTCGAGCATTGATGCTGAGGAAGCCGCATCGGCTGTTAACTCATTTATTATGGACATGGAGATTGGAATGGGCTTCTGATTGTGAGGAATTCTTACATGCGGGCAAAGCTAATCATCGCAGGCAATAAATTTGCCTGAGTTTTATTTATGCTTTAATTTTTAAAGAGGTTTTTTTATGAATAACAGTATTTTTAGTGTTCTTCAGAGGATTGGCAGAGCTTTTATGCTGCCGATAGCCCTGCTTCCTATTGCCGGTCTTTTTCTCGGAGTTGGGGCATCCTTTACGAATGACGCTATGATTAATGCCTACCACCTTTCAGGAGTGATTGGAAAAGGAACTTTTATTTACGGAATCCTAAACGTAATAAAGAGCGCTGGAGACGTGATATTCGACAATCTCCCTATCATATTTGCTATAGGCGTATCGATAGGAATGGCAAAAAGCGAGAAGGCGGCAGCTGCTCTTGCAGGAGCAGTGTCCTTCTTTGTCATGCACTCTTCAATAAGCGCAATGCTGACTGCTTTTGGAACTAAAGCAATGGATGGCGCGAC
>JAKSUM010000141.1 GCA_024409025.1 bacterium
TTTGCAATCCCGTAAGGGCTTACAGGATGAAAAGGCGTATCCTCGGACTGTGGGGCGGCGTAAGCATTTCCGAAAATCTCGCATGTGGATGCCTGAAGGAATCTGGCTGATGGCTTTATCCTTTTCATTGCCTCAAGTATATTTAAAGGTCCGAGGGCATTGCATTCTGCCGCAACTGCAGGCTTTTTCCAGCAATCAGCAACAGACGACATTGCAGCAAGATTATAAATTTCATCCGGCTGGGATTCATCTACACCTCTGAGACCAGATTCGAAATCAGATATATCGCCGTAAATAATGGAAATATTGTCCTTGATTTTTTCTATATGGCCTAAAGGAAGGCCTTCAGGAGTTATTCCGAAGACCCTGTAGCCGTCAGCAAGCAGGGATTCGGCAAGAAAAGAGCCGTCCTGTCCTGCAATCCCTGTGATCAAGGCTGTCTTCATTTATGCCTCCAGAAGAGCGATATCGTTTCTCACCATTCTTGCAACAAGTTCTTCAAAATCAATAGTTCTCTTCCATCCGAGAGCCTTTTCGGCCTTTTCAGGGCATCCGAGAAGAAGCTCGACTTCAGCAGGGCGGAAGAATTCAGGATTTACCTTTACAAGCACCTTTCCAGTCTTTACGTCTATACCCTTTTCGTCAACTCCCTCGCCTTCCCATCTAAGCTCTATGTCAGCTGCCTTAAATGCGGCATTGCAGAAGTCCCTGACGCTTCTGGTCTCACCAGAGGCTATTACGTAATCATCCGGAGTTTCCTGCTGGAGCATAAGCCACATTGCCCTTACATAGTCCATACTGTGGCCCCAGTCTCTCTTAGCTGAAAGATTTCCTAATTCAACACATTCCTGAAGTCCCTTTTTAATCCTTGCCACCGATGCGGAAATCTTTCTTGTTACGAATTCCTTTCCTCTTCTCTCTGATTCATGGTTGAAAAGAATTCCGCTACATGCAAAAAGGCCGAAGCTTTCCCTGTAATTTTTTGTAATCCAATGACCGTAAAGCTTTGCAACGCCATAGGGGCTTCTGGGATAGAAAGGAGTCGTCTCCCTCTGGGGAATCTCCTGAACAAGACCGAACATCTCGCTTGTCGATGCCTGATAAAAACGGCACTTCGGATTTACAAGCCTTATGGCCTCGAGAAGATTAGTAACTCCGACAGCATCACATTCAGCAGTATAAATCGGCTGCTGCCAGCTGGTAGCGACAAATGACTGGGCGGCAAGATTATATACCTCGTCAGCCTGAGACACTCTCATTGCCCGTATAAGAGAAGTGAGATCCGTCATATCTCCGTCAATAAATCTGACTTTTCCCTTAAGATGCTCCGCATTGCCATAGGAAAGCTCACTTTTTCTTCTGACAAGCCCGCTTACCTCATAACCTTTTTCAAGAAGCAGCTCCGCAAGGTAAGAGCCGTCCTGTCCCGTTATTCCTGTTATAAGCGCATGTTTCATAATTAATTGTCTCCAGTTTTTTTTAAAAAGGCATAGCCCTTTTATAATCATATATCTTATATCAATTATACAAAACAGGATTTTTTCCCTCTTTGCTTAATTGTCAAATGACAGAGCGCAAATATAATAAAGCCGATTATTTAATCACAAAGGTATTTTCATAATGGCAGGAAATAATATATTATAATAAAACGGCATGCAGCCACGGAGATGCTTATGAAAACCAATGAAGAGCCGATAAATGAAGAGCAAAATTTAATACACAAGCTAAAAAAAGACATAGAGAACAAAGAAAAGCAGCTCAAGAAACAGCAGGAAATAATTGCCGAGCTGAAAGAAAATTCAGATGCTCAGGAAATTCAGATCAGGTCGCTTCAAAATATAATCGACTCCCTGACAATCCAGCAGGAAGCAGTAAGGGCCAACTGCAGCAGACTGGAAACATCATGGTCATACAGGATAGGAAAAGCAATAACGGCTCCAGCAGCAATCGTCGCAGAAAAATACAGAAATATCAAGGACAGCGAATTAATAAAATCTTCAATACTTTTTGACAGTGATTGGTATCTTCAAAAATACAGGGATGTAAAAAAATCAAAAAAAGATCCTGCCCTGCACTATGTGCAATTCGGCTGGAAGGAAGGCAGGAATCCGTCTCAAGCCTTTGACACTAAAAAATATCTCGATATGGTTCCGGAAGCAGGAATATTAAAAACCTGCCCTCTTGTCCACTATATAAAACACAGAAACTCCGTAAACAATACAATGATACGGCAGCTTAAATTTATTGAAGAAAGAGGCATTAATAAAAAACAGATTAAACAGGCGATAGATGCCTTCAAAGAAACAGGAATATCATCAGAAGACAGAGGCTCTCAGCATAAAATTACAATATCACTCACTTCATATCCGGCAAGGCTGAAAGACATAAAGTATGGGATATTCTCGCTAATGAACCAGACGGTAAAGCCCGACAGAATCGTATTATGGCTGGGAAAGGACAAATTTCCAAACGGGGACCAAAATCTGCCCGACGACATAAAAAAGCTCCAACAGCACGGACTTACCGTTAAATATACAAAAGATCTGTGCGCATATACAAAACTTATTCCGTCATTGCATGAATATCCGGATGATATAATAGTCACTGCTGATGACGACATATACTACGACGCAGACTGGCTCGAACAGCTTTTAAACGAGCATAAGAACAATAAGGACTGCGTCATAGCGCACAGAGCCCATAAAATCTCATTTTCAGACGAAAATCTTGCAAGCTATAATGAATGGGAGCATGAAATTAACGGCCCCAGCGAATCAGCTTTTAATTTTCTTACAGGAGTTGGAGGAGTGCTGTATCCTCCTGGAATATTCCATAAAGACATACTGAAGGAAGATATTTTTATGAAGCTCAGCCCTAAAAACGACGATATATGGTTTTGGGGAATGCTTGTTCTTAACGGGAAAAAAATAAGGGTTCCGGAAAATAATAAGGCGAATCTAAAATATGTTAATCCTGAAAGCGAGCTCGGACTCAACGAAATACCTACACTACAGGCCCAAAACTGCGGCCAGAACAGAAATGACATATTCCTGAAAAATATGACAGATTATTATCCGGATATAATAAAAATCCTTAAGGAAGAAAACAAGTAAAAAAAGCCCGATAATTATCGGGCTTTTTTTTAGATATATTTCTTCAGCCTGTCAAAAAGCATCTTAATGCTTTCATGCCATGTCAGGCTCTTTATGCCGTCACTCTTGGGATGCTCTCCCCTGTCATACAGTTTCAGCCATTTACGGATGCAATCGGCCAAAGCATTGCCGTCCATACCATCAAAATAGAATGCATTTTCGCTGGCAATCTCTCTGAACACAGGAATATCCCTTAAAATCAGAGGCTTAGAATAGCTTGCCGCCTCTATAACGGCAAGGCCGAAGCCTTCTGCGACAGACGCCATAATCACGCATGAAGCCGCATCATAAATCCTATTCAGAAATGCGTCGCTTATTCCAGAAAACCAGAACAGCCTGATGCCTGACTCAGGATGATTATTAAGCCTTTCCAAAAGCTTTTCAATCCTCCAGCCTGCCCTGCCTACAATGACAAAATTGACATCAGCTCCGCTATTCCACAGCTCATCAAAGGCATCAAGAACCTGATCGTATCTTTTCCTTGGCTCAATAGTGCTTACCATCAGAAAAGTATTCCTCTTCTTAAGCTCGCATATCGCATTCTCCTCCTCCTCGGATAAGGATTCAGAAACATTGGCAGGATTAAATTCGCTTCCAAGATGGAACCAGTCTATAAAGCATACGCCATGCCTCTGCGGAAATTTTTCAGCCAGCCATTTTTCAAAATCGTCAGCAGTTGCCTTGGAATTGCATATAACGCCATCAAAGAATGCGATGATATCAATAAAATCCGAAAAAAAGCTAAGAATTTTTTCCTGGCAGGTTTCAGGATGCCTGATAGGCATAAGATCATGAATCAGTGCAATAAGCTTAACTCCGCGCTCCTTAAGCTGAAGCAGATAATTCTTTTGAGCTATTACCTGAGGCATCGTCAATTCAGGAAAAAACAATACATCCCCCCTCTGAGGATATATTACACTGTCACATCTTGGCGAATTTAAAAATTTTCTTGAATATTCATAGCCTGTCATGGTCCTGCATTTTCTTACGGGAGCCACATCATAGCCTGACGCAGCTTCAGGCAATAAATCTCTTATATTTCTCGAGACCCTCTGTATGCCTGTTCCCGCATCAGACTTTGACAGAACGGACAGATCAATATATATCGATTTTTTATTCTTCTTATCGGCATAAATATCATATATGCATCTGGAAAGCTCTCTTATAAAAGGCTTATCACCCTTAAAGGGCTGTATTGCTTTTGACATTTCCCTGATGCATTCCATTTTCAGGATAGGGCTGCATGAATCTTTTCTGACTGACAGGCAATAATCATTAATAAGCTTCCATGTCTTTGATGCAGTTCTTTTCCATGAAAATTCCTTAGCTCTGGCCAAAGCATTTTCTTTAAGAAGGCTGTAAAAATCACGATCTGTCAGAGCCTCGGCAATCTTGTCGCTTATGCTCTCAGAAGATTCAGGATTAAAAAGAGCCTTCTTAAATCCTATAACCTCTGGAATCGACG